>JASEJC010000020.1 GCA_030016755.1 Candidatus Hodarchaeaceae archaeon
ACGACATCTGCCCGCTCGCAACTCTCGTGGTCGTGCTCCCGGAAGAGCGCGAGGAGGATACAATCGCCACCATGGAGCTTGTGGACGACCTCCGGGGCTCCGAGATTTTCTACGTTCCTCTCTTCTTCACATCGGAGGAAGAGTGCCTGCTCAGCTCGGCGCGGCAGGCTGACCTCCGCCACCTCACGGAGCAGCACTGGGAGTTCTTCGCGACCTGCTGGAGACACAACATAAATATCTGGGGCCCGGATTTCAACGTAAAGTTTGGTTTGTATCGTCGCTGCTGTACCCGCTTTACTACCGGTGGAAGCACGGGTCGAAAATCGGGAAGGCGATAAGGGTACTCGGCGGGGTCGAGGGCGGGCCCCATCAACGAGAAGCGGCGTAGGGCAAAAAATCTCCACGGGTAGAAGTTGATGAAGAATAAAAACGAAGGGCAGAGTTTTACTTGCCCTTCGAAATCTCATAGATTGCTTTCAACGCAATGAGCATCGCTCCTGCACCTACGAGCACAGTTATGTTTGTTGCAAGTCTGATTAGTTCTGGGGGTATTGCCACCCCAGCAAGCGGTATTAACGATGCCATCCCGAGGGCTGCAACGATGTAGGCAATCGAGGCAAACAGGAATGGACCGGTCTCTTTAGCCGTTACGTTGAGCAAGCCCACGATCACTCCAATCACCGCTAATCCGACGTAGAGCCAACCTGATGGCGTGATGAACGCTGTACCCAATGTTATCAACAGTCCAACGTAGAAAGCCACTGGGCCCAAGAGCGAAATTCCCTTTTCAACCACTTTTGGTTTTGCCAAGTGTTCAATCCTCCATGTAACTCGTGTTTTCCCAACTTTTAACCTTAGCGCGTAGCCACGGCAGCACTTTTTTTTGCTCCGGCGCATAGGGAAATTGGGGAAAAATTTGAGGATCGAGGTCAGGTTGTTTGCCGGGCTCCGCGAACTCGCAAAGCAGAAGGCAGTAATGGAGGATTTGCCGAGCGGAAGCACCGTCGCAGATGTGATCAGCAGGCTGAGCAATCGGTTCGGGCAGGAGTTTCAAAAGCAAGTGATGGGCGAGCGCGGGCAACCAAGCGAGTTGCTTAGAATTCTTGTTAATGGACGGAACATAGCTTCCTTGGAGGGGGTTGAAACCAGGCTCAAAGATGGTGATGTGCTTGCAATGTTCCCGCCCGTTGCAGGCGGCGAGATGAAAATAGCCAGTTATAACGGCGAGGATTTCAGGATTGAGCCAGATGTTTATGAGCCAGCCGAAGATACTTTTTTGCTGGCTGAAAATCTCGACGTGCGGCGAGGGGAGCGGACTCTTGAGTTGGGCACGGGTTGTGGGATATTAGCGATTTTAGCCGCGAAGGCTGGGGCTAGAGTAACAGCGACGGACATAAATCCGGCCGCGCTTGAATGTGCCCGTGCGAACGCCGCGGCGCACGGTGTGGCGGATCGCATCGTATTTCATTTGGGGGATCTTTTTGAGCCAGTTGCTGGAAAGCGTTTCAACCTTGTGATTTTCAATCCACCATACTTGCCAATCCCTGATCAGGATTCCATTGGCACTCCTCTCGACCTTGCTTGGGAAGCCGGGCCCGATGGTCGCGCAGTCATCAATCGATTTTTGAACGAGTTACCGGAGCATTTAGCACCCAGCAGCCGCGCGTTATTCGTGCAGTCTTCGCTGGCAGATGTTGAAAAAACAATTCGAGCACTGGAAGCGAAAGGCATGCGGGTTGAAATCGTGGCGCGCAGGAAGTTGTCATTTGAGGAGCTCTTTCTGTTGCGGGCTTCGGCAAGCTTTTAGCCGCGAGTGGAGTTTAGAAGTTGGTGACGTTCATGGGAAAGCGGCCGCGAAAGTGGAAGAAGAAGCGGCGCATGCGATGGAAGTGGGTTCGCAAGCGGATGCGGCGGAAGATGCGCAGGATTAAGCAGCGGAAGATTTAGTCGACTTTTTGTGCTCCTAAATGTTTTTAAGGTTGGATATATCATCCAACACGGGGTTGAACTTGGGAGTAACGAGAGTAAGAAGAAAAATTGCAGAAAAGATATGGAGCGGAAGAACCCCTGATGAAGTGCTGTCCAAACGGTTCAAGATATTCGTTCTAATAGCAATTTTTTTGGTCGCTATAAGCAAACTACTTTATGCCAGCGGAGTAACCTTCCCAAACTTCGAGCTGATAATCCCGACCCTCGTCGTCGTGGGATCGTTCTCACTCTACCTCGGACCGACTAAGTTTTGGCGCGGCGTGAATCGCTATTTTGGCGTCCTCGCGCTAGTCGCTGTCTTCCTCATCGACCTGATTTTCTGGGGTCCATTGGCCATCTACGCTTTCACTTGGACAGGTTTCATCTTGGCTTGGTTCCTTGCATTACGAAACAAACTTTCTATGTTTGACAAATTCAAAAAATTGTTATGGCGCACGACGCTCACGGCGGCGATTGCCATTATCTTGTTCGATGTGTGGACTGGGCTAATCGGTCACACGCTCACCACGGGTACATCACTTTGGGTGGCTTTTCTCGGTCAGATCCCCTTCACGATGTACCATCTCGCTTCCCTCGTCTTCCTCCCCCCACTGGTCGGGCTGGGCAAGCTGATGGTGAAAGTTAAGGTGCCCGTCTCGGTGGCGGTTGCTGCGGGGGCCGGGGTGCGAGCACGCACAAAACGATGAGGAGGTGAGAATGTGGAAAAGGGATTGGTAGTCCAGATTGCAGCGCTCATCATAGTGATCGGCGTAGTGTCATTCGGTGGTGGATACATGCTTGCAGGAGGGCCCGAGAAATTTGCACGGCAGTATACCATCGGCGAAAACATCACAGTCAATGTGAAAGCTCCGGGGCAGACCGAATACACAAGCGTGAACTTGAACTCTGGCATGACAGTTTTGGATGCTGTGGCGAATGTCATTCAAATAAAAACAGAGCTTTACTCGTTCGGTCCAGGAGTTAAAACAATCGACAACCAGTGGCTGCTATATGCTGTCAACGGCAAATACCCAACGGTCGGCATGGATAAGTACCAGCTCAGTGGCGGGGAGAACATCGAGTTATCAGTAGCGTAAACTGGCGAGACTACGTGCGGCCGCTTTAGCTCCAGCTTCGGCCGTCACGACATCTCGAGCGCTACCGATAATTATCACATCCCCCTCTCGCGGGTTGAAACTTTTCATAAGCACTTCAGTTGACCGTTTCCCAACTTTTAAAAAACCATCGGGGAACTGAAGTTTACCCCCGCGGAAGATTAAAACTGTCGCCCCCGTGGCCCCGACCTTTATGGCTTCATCGCGCTGCTCGATGCCTCGCTTGACTTTAGCAGCAGCGCCCCTGACGATGGTAGCCACATTGACCTTGTCCACGGTTAAGCTGCCGACATCTACCTGAATCAGCTCAAAGGGTTTGCCTAGCGAGCGCCTGCCCTTGGCTGTGAGCGCATGTCCTCCACGCGAAGAAGTGATCAACCCTCGCTCTTTCAGCTGGTTGAGGATTGTGCGTATGCTCCCCTCGCCCACGCCGAGCTCCTCCGTGAGCTGCTTGCGCCCAACCCGCCCGTGTTTAGCTACTAGGTCAAGAGCCATGCGGACGTGAATTTCGGAAAAACGCGGCAGGGGCCCTTTTTGCTGGGACATGGCGCGCACTTATCCCTTCACTATTTCTGTGCCAGTTTTCCCATCCAGCGCTTCAGTCACTTTGTCCAGCGAGCTTATGATGGCCCGTTTCCCGCCCCACTCGATAAAGCGAATGCAAGCCTTGACCTTTGGCCCCATGCTCCCGGCGAGGAAGTGGCCCTCCTTGAGGTAACGCTTGGCTTCTGCGATGGTCATCCGACTGATTTGCCTCTCGTCAGGCTTTCCAAAGTTCAGCTTCACCCTCTCCACATCGGTCAGGATGAGGAAAGTATCGGCGTTGACAACTTCGGCCAGCCTCTCCCCAGCTAAATCTTTGTCGATTACGGCCTCCACCCCGCGGTTATGCCCATCGGGATCCAGCACGACCGGGATGCCGCCGCCGCCAGAGGCGATGACGATAATCCCCGCATCGACCATCCGTTTTATTGCCTCGGCTTCGACGTTGGCCACAGGGTCCGGGGAAGGGACCACGCGCCTCCAGCATCTTTCCCCCGTGGGTTTTACTTTTTTGAAGATATACTCTGGGTGCTTTTTCTTGATCTCTTTGACCTCCGCCTCGGTGAGGAAGTTCCCGACTGGCTTGGAAGCATTCTCGCCTTGGAACTCCGGATCGTTCCTATTGACTTGAACCCGGTTCACGACCGCCACGACGGGCATGCGGACCCCAAGGTCGCGGAGCTGGTTGTCGAGCATCTGCTGAAGCATGTAACCTATTTGCCCCTGAGTCATAGCGCCGAGGATATCGAGATCTTGAGGAGGGATGGCATCCTTCGCCATGTCCTGCTGAACTGCGAGGTTTCCCACCTGTGGACCATTGCCGTGGGTGATCACCAGCCGATCTTCAGGCCCCATCCGTTTAACAACCTGGGCGAGGAGGGTGGCGGTCTTCTTACAGTTAAGAAATTGCTCGAGCGTCGTTCCCTTCTCGTGTGCTTGCTTGATCGCGTTTCCGCCCAGGGCGACCAATAGTCTCATTTTAATACCGAGTTTTACTGTTGGAGGAAATAATAAAAATTATCGGCCACAAACCGAGAATTCCGCCTTAGGTGAGCAGGAAAACAAGCACTGCTTTTTGAGCATGTAGCCGGTTTTCGGCTTGGTCCCACACTACTGAGCGCGGACCATCTATCACCTCGGGGCTGACCTCTTCCGAGCGATGGGCGGGGAGGCAGTGCATAAAAATCGCGTCCTTTTTCGCGCGCGCCAGGAGTTTCGAGTCCACTTGGAACCCCTTGAAATCTCGCATTCGCTTCTCCCTCTCGGCCTCCTGCCCCATTGACACGAAAACATCCGTGTAGACAACATCTGCCCCGGCAACGGCTTTGTTTGGATCATTCGTTATCTCGATTTTACTGCCGCTCTTTTTCGCGTTTTTTTGCGCTTGTGTGAGGATTTCGGCGGGGGGTTCGTATCCGCGCGGGCAGGCGGCGGAGATGTTCATCCCAACCAGCGTGCATCCCAACAGTAGGGAATTGCACACGTTGTTCCCGTCCCCAACCCAGGCCAACTTGAGCCCGCGTAGCTTTCCCTTGTGCTCGAGGATGGTGAGCAGGTCCCCCAGCGTCTGGCATGGATGATGGGTGTTGGTGAGTCCGTTGATCACTGGCACGTTTGAGTGACGTGCGAGCTCGACGATATCCTCATGCCCAAACAGGCGTGCCATTATAGCATCGACGTAGCGCGATAGGGTGCGAGCCGTATCCGCGATCGTCTCCCCCCGCCCGAGCTGCAGGTCGCCCATGCCGAGGTAGATAGCATGGCCCCCTAGCTGGGTCATCGCTGTCTCGAAACTCACTCGCGTTCGTGTCGAAGGTTTAGCGAATATCATCCCCAGGGTCTTGCCGTGCAACAGCTCGTGGGGCTCGCCCTTTCGCAGCTTTTGCTTCAGCTCCGCAGCCTTGTCCAAAATTGCCTCGACCTCTTTCGGGCTCAGGTCCTGCATAGAGAGCAAGTGTTTTACCATCACTTCTCAACCTCACCCAATATTTTGTCGAGCGCCTCCACCAGACTGTCGATGTGCCGTCGTTCGACTATTAATGGAGGAACAAACCTCAAAACCTTGTCGGCGGTGCAGTTGATTAGGAAACCCCGTTCCCTGGCCTTGACCACCGCGGCATCCGCAATCTGTTTCGACGAGAGTTCCGCTGCAAGCAGGAGCCCACGCCCGCGCACCTCACGCACACACATATGTTTGCCCGCGAGTTCGTTCAGACGCTTTTTGAAGTACCCGCCGATTTTCGTGGCTCGCTGTGGAAGCTTCAATTTTTTCATCGTCTGGATAACAGCCTTCGCGGCGGCGCAGGCGAGCGGATTCCCGCCGAAGGTAGAGGCGTGGTCACCTGGCGAGAAAGAGTCCATGATCTCAGCCTTGGCCCCCAGGCAGCCGATGGGAAAACCGCCACCCAGCGCCTTGGCCATGGTGATCTCGTCCGGCGCGACCCCCCAGTGCTCGCACGCGAACCACTTCCCAGTTCGCCCCATCCCAGTCTGGACCTCGTCGCAAATCAGCAGTGCACCGTGTTCGTCACAGAGTTTTCGCAACCCCGGGAGGTAGTTCTCGGACGGCACATTCACCCCACCCTCCCCCTGAATCGGCTCGACTATCACAGCTGCCGTTTGCTCGCCGATCACCCGCTCAGCGGAAGTCAGATCATTGAAGGGGACGAAGTCGAAAATTTTTGGGATGAGTGCCTCAAACGGTTCCCGGTAGGAAGCTTTCCAAGTGGCACCCACCGTGGCAGCGGTACGCCCGTGAAAGGACTCCTCCATGGTGACGATGCGCTGGCGCTTCGTGTGCTTGACCGCGAGCTTGAAGGCCCCCTCGATCGCCTCGGCGCCCGAGTTGCAGAAGAAAAATTTGTCAATGCCCCTTGGGGTGACCTGCGCGAGCAAGGCTGCGAGTTCGGCCTGTGGCTGGATGTGGTAGAGGTTTGAAACATGCATCAGTTTTTTTGCCTGCGCGGAAATTGCCTTGACGAGCGCGGGGTGGCAGTGACCCAGCGAGCAGACCGCGATCCCCCCAACGAAGTCTAGGTAGCGCTTGCCCCGCGAATCCCATACAAACATCCCCCGCCCCTTGACGAGGGTGAGCGGCTGGCGCTTGTAGGTGTGGGCGATGTAGCGTTCGGTCAGATTTTTTACATCCATCTATTTTCCCCGCTCGATCATCGTGCCGACACCGCCTTTGGTCAAGATCTCGAGCAGGATGACATGGGGGGTAGTACCGTTGAGGATGTGGCAACGTTCAACGCCACCTTGCATTGCCCTCAGGCACGCCTCGATTTTGGGAATCATGCCTTTCTTGACCACGCCTTCCTGTATGAGCTTTTGGGCTTCGTCGACGGTCAGCACCGAAATCAAAGTTTTTTCGTCGTTCGGGTCGCGCATCACACCGGCGACATTGGTGAGCAGGATGAGCTTTTTCGCGTGCATGGCCGCGGCGAGTTCGGCAGCGACGATGTCGGCGTTTATGTTCAGGCTGTGCCCCTCTCCGTCTATACCTATCGGGGCAATCACTGGGATGTAGCCGGTGCCGACCAAGTAGTTGATAACAGTCGGGTTGATTTGCTCGACCTCTCCCACGAAACCGAGGTCCACCTCAACTTCACGCCCCTTGCTCGTGGTGGTCTTGTAGCGGAGCTTATGGGCGCGGATGAAGTTTCCGTCCATGCCGGAGATACCGACTGCGCGCCCCCCGTGCTTGTTTATCCCGAGGACGATTTCCTTGTTGAGCTTACCCGCGAGCTGCTCGTGGAGGATTTCCATCGTCTCCTCGTCGGTCACTCGTAGCCCCTCGACGAACTTGGGCTTCTTGCCCAGCTTGCGCATCTCCTCGCTCACCTCTGGCCCGCCGCCGTGGACGATTACTATCTTCATCCCGACATTGTTCAGGAAGACTATGTCGCGCAGAAGCGAGTCGAGCAGCTTCTCCTTCTCCATCACGCCGCCGCCTAGCTTGATGAGGATGGTCTTGCCGTGGAACTCCTGGATGTATGGGAGGGCCTCGAGCATTACCGTGGCGCGGTCCTGCATTTTCATCACAAATTGATTTCAGTACCATCTTGCTTTTAAAATGAGTTGTTCAGGCTAGGTCGTGTACCTCGAATTGATCCGCACGTAGTCGTAGGTCAGGTCACATCCCCACGCGGTCGCGCAAGCCTTCCCTGCAGCCAGGTCGATGTGTATCTCTATTTCCTTGCTGCGCATGAGGTCACGTGCTCGATCGACCGCGCGCTTCGGCATCGGTTTCCCTCTTTTGACCAAGTCAACCCGCCCGCGTTCACTCACCAGCGCAAGGCTCAGCTTGGACGGATCAAACCTTATGTCAGAGCGCCCCAACGCGGCGACGATTCGGCCCCAGTTAGGGTCGCGCCCAAACACAGCTGCCTTGACCAGGTTCGACCCGGCCACGGTCCGGGCGGCGCAGCGGGCCTCGTTCAAGTTGCGGGCGTTCTTCACTTGGACCTCGATCAAGTGAGATGCTCCCTCCCCATCCTTCGCTATCATCCAAGCGAGCTCCGTGAGCACGTACTCGAGTCCAGCCTGGAACTGTCGGTCCCTGCGCTCGAGGGTGATGCGGCGGTTTTTAGCCCGCCCGTTAGCCATCACCAGCACCATGTCGCTCGTGCTCATGTCGCCGTCGATGTTGATCATGTTGAAACTCTTGTCGACCGCCTGTTGCAGCGCGGCGCGTAGGGCATCCGAGGTTATCGCAGCGTCCGTTACCACGAAGGCTAGCATGGTCGCGGTCTTCAGAATAGGGCGGATCATCCCGGCGCCTTTTGAAATCCCCGCGATGGTAACAGGTGTCCCATCCTCTAGGTCCACCCTGATGGCGATTTCTTTGGGCATGGTGTCGGTGGTCATGATTGCCCTTGCTGCATTGAGGCTGGCCTCCCTGGAATCCGACAGCTCCCTGACCGCGGCGCGAATCCCTGCCTCGATCTTGCGCATCGGGAGGTAGGATCCGATGAGACCTGTAGACGCGACGCCGATGTTCACCGCCCGAAGCTTTAACAGCCTCGCGGTCAGCTGAGCCATCCTGTAAGCGTCGCGCAACCCCCGTTTTCCCGTGTAGGTATTTGAGGACCCAGAGTTCGCGACCACCGCCCCGAGCCTGCGCGTCTTCAGGTGCTCCGCTGTTACGAGGACCGGCGCACCCTTGACGAGGTTTGTAGTGAAGGCCCCGGCTGCGGGCACCGGGCCATCCACACAGGCGATGAGCATCACGTCAAGGCCACGGCGCTTGATGCCGGCCCGCACCCCCGCAGCGCGGAAGCCGGGCACCGTTGTGATGCCGCCTTCAAGTACTGTAATCATCCATCCACCAATCACAAAGGAGTGCGGGCGTCTTTAAGGCTTGCTGGGAAATATGGGTGGGGGTTTGATGGAAAGTAGGAAGGTATTTCCATACGCGACGCTAGCGCTGATCCTCATCAACGTGCTAATCTTCGTAATTCTGGTAGGCACGGGAGCCCTCAAGTCAGTAAATAATCAATTTGGGTTACGCCCAGCGGCCATCCTGCAGGGGCACGTGTATCTTGTGGTGACCTCGATGTTCTTGCACGGCGCCCTGTCGCACATCTTGGGAAACATGCTGTTCCTGCTCGTTTTCGGGATCATCCTTGAACGGAGGATAGGTGCCCCGAGGTTTTTGGCGATTTATTTTCTCACCCACTTTGTAGCTGCGATGTTTGACTTGGCAATTCGCCCAGGTGAGTGGCGGGCGGCATACGGCGCCTCCGCAGCGATCTCTGGCATCTCTGGGGCGTGCTTTATAGGATATCCGACAGCAAGAATGCCGCTCAGCTTCGGCTTCTTATTGATTTTACAATGGGCTGCGTTAGCCATTCTTTTCCTTGTTCCAATGCCCATAGCAACGGCGTACGGGATTTATCTCTTCATATCACTCGGTTTGCCGCTAGTAATTTTTCTGCTGGCTCCCCTGACCATGGCACCGTTGTGGCCGTTCGTTCTCGTGTGGTTTGTTTTCCAACTCGGGTTTGCACTGTTTGCGTTAGAGCTGGGCATCTACATGATCGGCTGGTGGGCGCATCTCTCGGGCTTCCTCGCTGGGATGCTGTTAATTCTGTTTTTGAAGTCGAGGGAGCCAAGTGAGGAGTTCATGCTGCGCGAGGAGATCCCGGCAATTCGCTGACGACCCCCCATATCGTGCCGCTTTTTAATTCAGTCCTTATACGGGGCACTCAGTCGTTGAGAAGTACAATCAACTTGATGCAGAGTTCAAAAGCATGGTTGAAAGCTTCACACTCTCTAAATCATGGCCGCAGCGCCAGTGCCTCGAGCCCCTCCAACTCGTCGAACCCAAGCATCAGGTTCATATTTTGGATTGCCTGTCCCGACGCACCCTTGATTAAATTGTCAATTGCGGCGACCACTACCAATCGATTGCTCTGGGGGTCAGGCTCCAGCCCGATGTCGCAGTAGTTCGACCCCACCACGAAGTTGACCTGCGGGAGCTCCTCGAGCACCCGCACGAATGGCTCGCGGGCGTAAAACTCTCGGTAGATCCTAAGAAGCGCCTTCTGCGTCATGGGCTTACGCAGGAAGACATGCGCCGTCGAGAGGATCCCCCGCACGATGGGGATGAGGTGGGGGGTGAAGTGGGCCTTGACCTTTCGCCCCGCAAGCTTGCTCAGCTCCTGGTCAATCTCGGGGGAGTGGCGGTGGGTGGTCGCGGCGTAGGCCCGGATGTTTGCTCCAGCGACTGGGTGGTGGGTCACCTCGCTGGGTGCGGCCCCAGCCCCCGAGGTCCCCGTCTTGGCATCAATGACGATGTGGTCGAGGTCGATGAGGCGCCGTTTGACTAGCGGGGCTAGGCTCAAGATTGCAGCGGTCGGGAAACACCCCGGGTTGGCAACGAGGCGCGCGCGTCTGATCTTCGCGCGATAGAGCTCGGGCAACCCGAAGACGCCCTTTACCTCTGGGCTCTCGTGTTTGACGTAGTAGCTCTCGTACACTTTCACGTCATCGAACCGGTAGTCCGCGCTGAGGTCGATTATCTTAGCCTTTTCCCCGAGCAGCTTCGGCACGAACTTCATCGCCACCTTATGGGGTGTGGCTGCCAAGATGACATCGGCGCGTCTCCCCATCCCAGCGTAATCTGGTTCGGTTATCTTCAGGTCAACTATCCCTCTGAGGTTCGGGTGGACCTCGCTCACGGGTTTTCCAGCGTTGCGTATGTCGTAGGCGCCGATGAGTTTCACCTTGGGGTGGCCGGCGAGTAGCCTGAAGAGTTCGCAGCCCGCATAGCCGGACGCCCCCACCACTGCAACCTTCACAGTCATTGCCCTCGCCTCTTGGCCTCTTTCAACAAATTCACCTCAACTTTTGTAATTGCCCGCCTACGGACTTGCACAAGCTTCGAGTGATTTTTCGCTTTTCTCTTGAGCGATTTAAGTTGCTCCCTAACGGTCTTGGGGGCGGGTCCTCCCGGCAACGCCCTAGCGGTGACGCATTTGTCTAGGTCTAGCGCCTCCTTCAGCTCTTCCAGCGTCATGCCAACATCTTTACCGATGATTTCCTTCGACGCCGCCCGCAGATCATCGATGTTCAGCTCCCCCGCCGCTCGCCCCTCTTTGCCAGCCCGTGCGACCATCCGCCCAACCACCGCGTGGGCATCCCTGAAGGCCAGCCCCGCTTTACGCACGAGTGCATCGGCAAGTTCGGTCGCAACCGCAAAACTTTTTCCCGCCCGCTCGCGCATGACCTCCCGCTTCGGCTTGAGCGCGCGGACGAGCCTCGCCATCACATTCGCGCTGTCCCTGGCATCGTCGACGGAGCTCCAGAGGAGTGGGGTCAGCTCTTGGAGGTCGAGGTTGTAAGCCTGGGGCAGGGCCTTCATCACGGTCAAGGTGCCCACAAGGTTCCCTAGGACGCGACCAGTTTTCGCGCGCGCAACCTCGGCCACGACCGGGTTCTTCTTTTGGGGCATTATGCTACTGGGGGAGGCGAACTCGTCGGGAATCTCTATCATGTCGAACTCGGCTGAACTCCAGAGGGAGAGCTCCTCAGCCAGCCTACTCATGTTCGTCATCGCGATCGCTAGCGCTGCCATGGTCTGCAGGGCGAAGTCCCGAGAGCCAACGGCGTCCATCGTGTTTTCGTCCACGTGCCGGAAGCCGAGCAGGTGGGCAACCCTCGCGCGGTTTATCGGAAAGCTCGTGCCGGCGAAAGCGCAGGCGCCCATGGGGCAGGAGTTCACGGACTCGTAGGCTTGCTCCAGGCGCCCCACATCACGGAGGAATGCGTAACAGTAGGCCGAGAGGTAATGGGCAAAGGTTGTAGGTTCCGCGACCTGGAGGTGGGTGTAGCCGGGCATTATCGTATCCGTGTTTTTTTCCGCGAGCGCAATCATGGCGTCGACGAGTTCTAAAAATGCCACTTCCACATCGAGCAGATTCTTGCGCAGGGTGAGTCTGATTGCCGTGGCCACTTGGTCGTTGCGGCTCTTCGCGGTGTGGAGCTTCCCCCCGACCTCCTCGCCCGTAGCCTTGAACACGAACTCCTCGACCGCCATGTGAATGTCTTCGAGTTCTGGGCGCAGTTCAAGTCCCGTGATCCCGGTCTCATGAAGTTCGACGAGGGTCCGAAGAATAGCTGCGGCATCTTGTTTGGGGATGATCTTCTGCTCCGCTAGCATGATGGCGTGGGCTAGGTTGACTTGCACCACCGAGTAAAAAATCCTGATATCGGACTGTGTTGAGGAGGTGTACTCGGCGGCGAGAGGCTCCATCGCGCGCTCGAAGCGTCCTCGGCGGTGCATTTTATTTCCCCATCCGCTTGCGCAAAATCTTGCCTTGGAGCGCGTGGAATTTTATGACCCCGATGGCATCGCGCTGGTCGAACCCGAACTTCTCGAAGGAGACGAGCTCCTCATCGTACAGCGAATAGGGGGCGCTGCGTCCCACCACGCGCGAGGAGCCCCGGTTGAGCTCCACCCTCACATTCCCCGTCACGCGTCGTTGGGTTGCATCGATGAAGGCGTCCAGGTCCTCGCGGAGCGGGTCGAACCAGAGCCCGCTGTAGACGAGGTCGGCCCAAGTCTGATCCACCACTTGCTTGAAGGCCAGCTCCTGCTTTGTCAGCACAAGCTGTTCAAGTGCCCGGTGGGCTTGGATGAGGACCGCTGCGGCGGGGGCCTCGTAATTTTCACGCGCCTTGAGCCCCAATATCCGATCCTCAATTAACTCGATCCTGCCGACGCCGTAAGTGCCGGCAATTTTGTTCAGTTTGCAGATGAGCTCCAGACCGCTCATGCGTTTTCCATCGAGCGCCACCGGGATGCCCTCTTTGAATGCGATCTCGACGACGCGTGGTTTTGCTGGAGCTTTCGAGGGTGCACGCGTCCAAGCGTAGATCTCCTCCGGCGGGGCTCGTTTGGGGTCTTCAAGCACACCGCCCTCAATCGAGCGCCCCCAAATGTTTTCGTCTATGCTGTATGGCTTGCCTACCTTGACGGGCACCGGGATGCCATGCTTGCGCGCGTACTTGAGTTCCTGCTTTCGGTCAAGGTTGAGTTCGCGGATAGGGGCGATTATTTTCAACTTTGGGGCCTTGATGCTGATGGTGGTGTCGAACCGGAATTGGTCGTTCCCCTTGCCGGTGCATCCGTGCGCGACCGCTTCGGCTTTCTCCCTCTGCGCCACCTCGACCAGTTTGCTAGCGATCGGGTAGCGGGCGAGTGCGGTCGATAGGGGGTAGCCCTCGTAGAGCCCGTTCGCTTTGATGCTTCGAAAAACGTATTCTTCGACAAACTCCTTGCGCGCATCGACGTGGACGTGCTTGATGGCCCCAAGCCGCCTCGCTTTTTTCCCTATCTCCTTGAGCTCTTTGGGGTCCTGCCCGACATCGACCGAGACGGTGATCACATCGGCCTTGTATTTTTCTTGAAGCAAACGCACCGCGACTGAAGTATCCAGCCCTCCGCTGTAGGCGAGAGCGACCTTCATCCTTCCACCACTTGTTGTTAACGAAGTTGACATAAAAGGTTTGCCGCCGTTCAGATAAAACTTCGTGGTCTGGGGGGTAGCGGCAGGCGATGCTGTTCAAATAAGGCTTTAGTTTTTGACTCCTAATTCCTCATCGATGAAG
>JASEJC010000021.1 GCA_030016755.1 Candidatus Hodarchaeaceae archaeon
GTTTAGCCTTGTTTACCGGCTTCCTCCCCGCAACTAGCCATTATGCCACATTTCAGTATTAAAGCCTTTCTAAAACCCAAAAGGTGCTGTTCAAACAGGATTTTGCGGGTCGCTCGAACCACAGGAATTTTATAGTTGTGAGTGTCATTCACAACTACAGAAACGGTGCGAGGCGCGTGAGGCGGCCGTGCGAACGAACCTGGCGCGATATCTTGGAGTGGGCCTGGTCGAAGGGCGTCGAAGGGTTCACTGACATCCAAGTCTAGTTAGTAGTCTCATTACTAACTATGAAAAAAACGAAACCCGTGCACCGCGGGCAGCGCTTATTTGAACACTGTCACCCAAAAAGAGCCAAAAATTTTGACTATATACTATCGAGAATCACGAGTCGACGAGCTAATCCCTCGCTTTGTTAACTATTTGCGATTAATCAAAAAGGAGATTATAATGTTTGTCACTTAATTAACACGATATACGTGCCGGGATTTTTGCGTGTGGTGACGTTGGAGGAGGCAAAAACGACGCTCGAGAAAAACTGGCGGCCCCGCCCCCGCACCACCAGCTTGCCGCTTGATAGGGCCCTTGGGCGCGTACTCGCGGAGGATCTCGTCTCAAAAGTGGATGTCCCGCCTTTTGACCGCGCGACCTACGATGGCTACGCCGTTCGGGCATCCGACACGTTCGGGGCTGGAGAGGATTCCCCGCGGGAGCTCACGCTCGTGGGGCAACTCTGGGCCGGTACCTGGCCAAAACGGCGGCTGCGCGCGCGAGAGTGCATCGAGATCGCGACGGGCGCCCCCATGCCGAATGGCTCAAACGCGGTGGTGATGGTCGAGCACGCGATTGCAAAGGGTAAAAAAGTTAGTGTTTATCGTGCGGTTGCGCCTGGCGAAAACGTCACCGAGCGAGGCTCCGACATCAGGAGGAGACAACGAGTTGCGCGCGCGGGAAAGCGACTCACGCTGGCGGACCTAGGGGCGCTGGCGGCGGTCGGGATCGCGGAGGTTCGAGTTTTTTTCAAACCTAAGGTCGCGATCATCTCGAGCGGGGGGGAGTTGGCCAAGCCTGGCGAACGGTTGAGGCCGGGCATGGTCTACGACGTGAACGGCCCAGCGCTCAGCGTGGCGGTGGAAGCATGCGGCGCCGAGCCCGTTTACCTAGGAATCACCCCGGACCGAGCCCCCGCCATCAAGGCACTTGTCAGGAAGGGGTTGAAGAGTTGTGACTTGGTGCTCATCTCGGGAGGATCATCTGCGGGGGCCGGCGACATCGTCCCCAAAGTTGTGGGTGGGATGGGCAAACCTGGGGTAATCGTGCACGGCCTCGC
This sequence comes from Candidatus Hodarchaeaceae archaeon, assembly GCA_030016755.1. Taxonomy (GTDB): domain Archaea; phylum Hadarchaeota; class Hadarchaeia; order Hadarchaeales; family Hadarchaeaceae; genus JASEJC01. Next base: position 1,328 of record JASEJC010000021.1, read on the forward strand.
TCAGAAACCCGGTAAGCCGACGTTTATCGCCGTGGTGAAGGGCAAGCCCGTCTTCGGCCTTCCAGGTTACCCTGTCTCGGCGCTGATGGTGTTCGACCAGCTCGTGGCTGGCTACCTGCGCGAACTCTCGGGGGCGCCTCGGCCTCAGCGCTCCATCGTGCGCGCAAAGCTTGCCGCCCGGGTACTCTCGGCGCGGGGCAGGCGGGAGCTAGTGCCCGTGAGGCTCGCAAAGCGGGGGAGAGAGGTGTTGGTAGAACCAATCCTGAAAGGCTCGGGCGCGATAACTTCGCTCTCGGCCGCCGACGGCTACATCGAGGTTCCGCTCGAGCGCGAGTTAATCGACGAGGGAGAAATCGTCGAGGTAAAACTGTTCGGAGAGGAACCAACATGATTAGGGCGCTCGCCGTCGTCGGGTTCAAGGAATCGGGAAAGACGCAGGTGGTGGAGGGCCTGGTGCGCGAGCTCACCCGCAGGGGCCACCACGTGGGAACCGTCAAGCATGTCCGCGAGCGGGGGTTCACCATCGACAGGCCGGGGAAGGATACGTGGAGGCACGCTCGGGCGGGAGCGAGGCTCATCGTCAGCGTCGCTCCCCGAGAATTGGCAACGATCGAGAAGCGCTCGGCGGGGCTGGTGGAGGCGGTGCGCAGACTTCGCGGGCTTGATTTCATCATCATAGAGGGATTTCGGGAGTTCAAGGGGATAGCTCGAGTAGCGATCGCCCGCAACGCATCTGAAGTGAAAAAGCTCGCGGACGAGTTCACGATCGCATGCGTGGGGGTCGGGAAGCGGGGGTTGCCGAAGTTAGGTCCTCAAGACTCGAAGCGGCTGGCGAACCTCGTCGAGCGGAAAGCCTTCCCGCTGCTCCCAGGGCTCGACTGCGAGTACTGCGGCTACAAGAGCTGCAGGGAGTTCGGGCTAGCAGTACTCGGGGGAAAGGCGCGCTGGGACGGCTGCGGGGCGCTGCGTGAGCGCGCGGTGCTGACCATCGATGGCAAGCGGGTGCCTCTGAACCCATTCGTGCAAGGGCTCATAGCAAATATGCTGGCTGGGATGCTCTCCTCGCTCAAGGGGGGACGTGGCAAACAGATCGAGCTGAAGGTGGTAAAAGAGTGAAAGATAGATTCGGCAGGCCGATAACGGGGCTTAGGATATCTGTCACGGAGAATTGCAACCTAGACTGCTTCTATTGTCATCGGGAGGGTTGTCCGGAGAGCTCCCGCGAGATGACAGCCGAAGAGATAGGGAAAATCATCGGGCTCGCGAAGGAGTTCGGGGTTCGGAAGATCAAGCTGACGGGTGGCGAGCCGCTCCTGCGTGAGGATATCGTCGAGGTGGTCAGGGCTGCAGCGATACCGGGGATAAAGGATGTTTCCATGACGACCAACGGCACCATGCTCGCTGGGCTCGCGCGCGAACTCGCGGGGGCTGGGCTAGCCCGGATCAACATCAGCTTGGACACCCTGAACGAAGGGACCTATGAGAGAATTACGGGCAAGAGGGCGCTACGCGAGGCGCTCGAGGGAATCGACGCGGCGCTGGAAGCCGGGCTGAAGCCTGTGAAGCTTAACATGGTCCTGCTCGCGGGCGTGAACGAGCACGAGGTCGAGCCCATGATCGCATACACCTCGAAGCGCGGCATCATCCTACAGCTTATCGAATTGCTCGATGCAGGCGGGAAAAATTTCACCATTTATCACCGTGACTTAGACGACATTGAGCAAAGCCTTCGGGAGCGAGCGGTAGCGGTTCGGACCCGCCGCTCGATGCAGGCGCGCAGAAAATACATCTTGCCAGGCGGTGAGGTTGAGGTCGTCAAGCCGATGCACAACTCGGAATTCTGCATGCATTGTACGCGTCTTCGTCTCACTCCAGATGGATTCTTGAAACCCTGTCTCATGCGGAACGACAACTTGGTAGACGTGCTTTCCCATGTGCGCGCCGGGGATATCAGCAAATGCCGTTCCACTTTCATAGAAGCTGTGGATCGACGAGAGCCCTACTTCAAGAAACTGGTTTTGAAGTGATTCGCAGTTCTTCCCTCGCTCACCTAAATGCATTGGTGACTCGAGGCATTAAAATGCACAAATAAATCTCGTTTGATCGACGCCCCCCTAAGATATCGCAGTTCTTGTAGCGATTAAGGTTAAATCAGGTTTCAACCCCAGGACACAAGCGCGGAGCAGGCACTACCGCTACATGCGCGAGGCGCCCTTGGGCTTCGACCTCCCCGCCGCCGAGCAGTAAAACTATTCGAGGGCACGCACGATTTCAGGCACTTCTACAAACATGAGCGGGTGAAATCTACAATCGGGGAGCTCAAGTATGCGGGTGTGCGGGGGCAGAAAGTTCTCGTCTTTGACTTCATCGCTCCGACCTTCCTCTGGCAGCAGGTGCGGCGGATGGCCGTGGTAGTGCTAGCTGTTGGGACGAGCGGGCTCGGGCTGATAACGTTGAGCGCAAAATTTTCATCGTCGTTTATCTCCCGAGAATGAAACAAAACCGAAAAGTTGCCCCTTTATAAATAACCCCCACCCAAAGCCTCGGCGGGAAAGATGGACGATAAGACCGTGGCGAGGCTGAGCCTGATATGTTCGCTGACGGGTCTGGCGGCCATTTACGTCGCAGCGGCATCTGTCCGGCCGCGCGTCACGCCGATCGCAAGCTTGGACAACGAGTTCGTAGGATTAAAAGTGGCGATTTCAGGGCAGGTGATCGACTACCGCGAGCACCAGGACGGCCACATCTTCCTAAAGCTGCGCGACGATTCCGGTGGAGTGGTGAGCGTTCCAATATTTTCCCGGCTGCGCGCCGAGCTAGGGGAATCGATCGAGCTCTTGGACGTGGTGGAAATCGTCGGGGAGGTCGTGCTCTACCGAGGCAAGCTGGAGGTGGTTCCCGGGCGGGCGAGCGATGTGAAGGTCGTCCACACGGCACCTGTGAAGCTGTCGAGCCTCAGTGTGGAGAATGCTGGCGTGGCCGTGAAGGTTCAAGGCACAATAACCGAGCGCGAGATAGTCGGCGGCGGGAACTTCATCTTAACCTTGGTGGAGGACGGGGGCCAGCTGCCGGTGTTCATCCCGTATTGGATCGCCGACGATGGGCTGCCAGAGCTCCACGTGGGCGATGTTGTGCGCGTCGACGGATGGCTTCAGCTATACAACGGCAAGCTCGAGCTGAAGGTGGCTAATGCTTCCCACCTGCATGTGGTCGAGGCTGCATAAATGCTGGATGTGCTTGCCCACACGCTGGCGGGCGTGGGGCTGGGCGTGGTCACCGGGCTGATTCCAGGCCTGCACGTGAATAACCTGACGCCCTTTTTCGTCACGCTTGCCGCTGGCTCCTCGCTTGTCTCACTCAACCTAGCGGCCTTGGTAGTAGCGATGTCGATCACGAATGTTTTCATCAGCTACATCCCATCTACATTTCTCGGCGCTCCTGAGGAAGGCACCGAACTCTCGGTTCTCCCGGCTCACCGCCTGTTGATGGAAGGGCACGGGTACCAGGCGGTTCGACTGACGACCTTGGGTTGCATCGGTGGGCTCCTCCTGAGCGCTGCCCTGCTCCTGCCGTTTTTGGTCGTGATTACCCCCGCGTACGAGTTCATCCGCCCACAGATGCACTGGCTGCTAATCTCCGTGATTATCGCGATGATCGCGCTCGAGCGCTCCCGGTCGGGGATCCTCTGGGCGACTGCAATTTTTCTCATGTCGGGCATGCTCGGTCTGCTCACACTTGACACCAACTTTATCCGGGGGGACGTGGCGCTCATGCCGCTGCTCTCCGGGCTTTTCGGCGCAAGCGTACTTCTCCCAAGCATCGCTAGTGGGGGCGCCCTCCCTGAACAATACATTGACGACGAGCCTGTTGACCTGCGCTCGAACGCACGCCCGCTCTGCGCAGGAACCGCGGCCGGGGCCCTGACGGGAATCATTCCAGGGATAGGCCCATCGCAGGGCACGGTGCTCGCCCAGCTCGCCACCCGCTCCAGTGGGACCAACGAGTTTCTGGTTGCAGTGAGCGGCGTCAACACCTCAAAGGCGCTTTTCTCGTTTGTGGCCCTCTACGCGATAGGCAGGGCGAGAAGCGGCGCGGCAGTGGCGGTGGGCGAGATAATGGAGGTTGGGGCGGCCGAGCTGATCTTCCTCGTGGGGATTGCCCTCATCGCTGGGGGGATCGCGGCGGTGCTGGGGCTGAGGCTGGGCAAGCTGGTGGCGAGGCACATGGATCAAGTACCATATCGGGCCCTGTGCGCAGCGGTCCTGGTCCTCATAGTCGGGCTCACAATCTTCTACTCGGGCTTGGCCGGCCTTCCTGTCCTGATCACAGCCACCGCGATAGGGCTGCTGCCGGCGGTAACAAACGTCAAGCGCACCCACTGCATGGGGGTCATAATGTTGCCTTGCATCCTTTACTTCGCTGGACTAAAGGGCGGCGTGTTGGCAGCGATGGGGCTTTGAAGTATGCTCCAGTTATTTTTTCTTTTTGACAAGAACCAAGGCACTAATCGCTACTGCAACTATCACGACCGCCGCAATCCACACAATGGGAAATTCAGAAGTCCTCGTGCTTACGAGTACGGTCGACGACTGCATGGATGAATATAGAGTTTCCTCGGTGAAACGAACATCAATAGAAAATGATTCTCGATTCTCGGGTGCTTTTATGGAAATGCTGTAAAACCCGCTATTATCTGTAACAGCAGTCAAGCCGGTATCCAAGCCGTTCATGTATAAACAAATAGTTCTTTGGGCCAATGCTAACCCCTTTGAATCCTTCAAATACCCGCTGACTATGATTTGCTGGCCTGGCTCAGGGGTTTCATCGTCAACAACGCAGGTCAGGTTTACTGATCGTTTAGTTATCGTAGGACCATCTTGGATACCGGTTGGAGGGTATCTGGCAGAAAAGCCGTGGACGGGGTCTTCGACGTTGAAGTAGAAATTGTGGATACCAATATTTTCTGTGGTCGTTTCTAAAACATACTTGTAGACCTTGCCGTCCGTAACCGTCATGTCAGTCGGGTCTTTCTCAGTCATGATTTTTCCCGTCATTTCCCCATCTATAAACAGCCTTGGATACGTGATTGGCAAGTCATTGTCCGCATCTGTGTAGGTGATCTCGTACACGAAAGACGTTCCCCACTCACCAATTGTGGGCGTTACCGATCCACTGGATAGTGTTGGGGGAGTGTTGTAGGTGATCTCTAGGTATGGGATGTTTGTGGTATCCCACCGCTCTTTTGAATAGAAGTCCCAACTGTATAAACTATACTCTGGCCCCTCGTACATGGATTTGATGCACCATGAAACCCATCCAGCTGTCAGCGCAGTCGAGTCGATGTCAGATGTTACGTCCCATGATCTCCACTTATCGTTGTCTTCTGGATCAAAGTTGAGAGAGGCAGTTTTAGTTGCAATATGTTCTGGTTGGTTGTTCCAAGTTATTGTGTTTTCAGACCAATCTGTGCTCACGCGGTGTACATCAGAGGTTCCTGTGAGTCCATACCCCCCTGAATGAAAAAGATTCAACGTGGCGGATTTGATCAAGGCATTATCTAAGATTGCCGGAAGCGAAAATTTTAGGTAGCTTCTCGCAGTCCCATAACATGATACGAATAATTTGGGATTTGATCCTAAATTTTGGTCCGGGTCCTCTCTGATAGTGGAAGTATCATCTGACGGGTTAACCCGCACGGTTGAATCAGGTCGTGCAGCTGCAGGTAGAGGAGCCAAAACTAATAAAATCAGGCATGCCACGGCTGATGCAATAATTTTGATGAACCTCTTTTGCATAACGTCCCAATTGCAAAATTATTATTGACAGGTAAATAGTTAGCTTTCAGACTGCACCGTATAGGGTGATAATGCTGCCCTGCATCCTGTATTTCGCAGGGGTCAAGGGTGGAGTGTTGGCGGTGCTGGGGCTTTGATACAATGATGAATATATCAAACTTGGAAGGGGGCGGTAACTTGGTCAAAACCATAACGATCAGGGGCGATGTTTACGAAAAGCTTACTGCGGTGAAGGGTGAGGATGAGAGTTTCAGCGAATTGTTAGAGAGGCTGGTGGAGGGGCCGACCCGATAAAGACTTGAAGGCTTAGGGGAACCATCGAGTTCAAGAGCGGGGAAAAAGAAAAGCTGCTCGCGGAGGTCAGGGCGCGCAGAGCCGAGAGGAGACTATGATCGTTCTCGACACAGACGTTCTGATAGAGATATTCGACAAAAAATCAAAGATGGGGGAGGGAGTCCTCAAAAAAATCGTCGAGAGCGGAGAAAGCGTGACTATAACAGCGGTGAACCTCCATGAAATCTTGTATGGTTTCCAAAAGTACGCCAAGCCGGTAATTGAAGTCATACAACTGCCAGTGCTGAGCTACGCGAAGGAAGACACAAGCTTGGCCGCCGAATTGGAACTGAAGGCGTAGAAGAAGGGAGCACCAGTCCTAAGGACAGATGCAATGGTCGCCGCGATGACGATGAACCACAGTGCGAAGCTTTGCACGCTCGACCAGAGGCATTTCAAACCTTTGGAATCTCTGGGGCTCAAACTGTTCAAATAGGAACGCACGAATCAGGCGGCGCTCGGGCTATAGGCCTCACCCCTTGACCGCTTTCCACAGCCTCCATCCAGCATAGAGAGCGAACACGAGCCCGGGGATGATGAATGAAAGTTTGAGCCCAATCGATGCGAGCCCGGGCCTGATTATCCCAAAAACCAATAGCACAAGCCCCAGCACGAGCAGGACTGGCATGAGGGTAATATCCCGCCGGGCCATGAAACGTTGCACGAGGTAGTCCCCAATCAACCAGAAGTAGCTGAGCGTGAGCACTGCGCCCCCCACGATGAATGCCCCATCAATCACTATTTCGCGGACCAAAAGGGCCCCATCGATTAATAGGTAAACCCCAACCACAAGGGCAACGATTGCCGCGTAAGCTCTATTGGTGCTCATCCTCCCCTCGAAATCGTTTGGGTTTATCTCTATTTAAAGCAGATAGGATTTCGGTGCCAATGCGGATAGCTGCTCTCTGTTCGGGAGGTAAGGACAGTTCTTACGCGCTCTGGCTCGCAATGCAACAAGGACACGAGGTTGCACACATAGTGGCGATGATCCCGCGCCGAGAGGATTCCTGGATGTTCCACTTTCCGAATATCAAGCTCATCGATCTATTCGCCAAATGTGCCGAACTTTCTTTAATCAAGGCTGAGACGAGTGGGGAGCGCGAGCGAGAGCCAGCTGACCTCAAGCGGGTTTTGCAAGGGCTTAATGTCGAGGGTGTGGTCAGCGGAGCTATAGCCTCGAGCTACCAGAAGAACCGCATCGAGAGGATTTGTGACGAGCTTGGCTTGAAATCGATCACACCGCTTTGGGGGAAAGATCCGGCGGAGCTGCTCAGGGAGATGCTCGTGACTGGCTTTAAAATAATCGTCACGAGTGCCGCTGCCCAAGGCCTAAACCAAAGTTGGCTCGGTAGGGAGCTCGATGAAAAAGCGTTAGGTGACCTGATTGAACTTAACAAAAAATATGGAGTCAACCCCGCGGGAGAGGGTGGAGAGTTCGAGACGCTGGTGCTAGATGCGCCATTCTTCAAAAATAAAATTGAGGTGATGGAGGCGGAGCCGATCTGGCGCGGCACGAGCGGTTATTATCTAATCAAACGCGCAAAAATCGTGGGGAAGTGACGGTGATGGTGGCTGCCCTCGTCTATTCAGAAAAGTACTTGCAACACAAGCCAAGCTGGGGGCACCCAGAGCGGCCCGAGCGCCTCAAGGCGATCGTGGAGGGGTTGAAGCGTGCGAAGCTCTGGGCGTCTCCAAATGTGCGGGTGGTCGAGCCGAAACCTGCAAAGCGCGAAGACATAGAACTCGCTCACGCCGCCGACTACGTTTCACTTGTCGAGAAGCTCAGCGCTGTGGAAAGGCCAATCGACGGCGACACCCCAGTCCGCAAGAACACGTTTGAACTCGCGTTGCTTGCAGCTGGCGGGACAATCGAAGCCGGGCGGATTGTGATGTCGGGCAGGGTCAAAAACTCGTTTGCCCTCGTGCGTCCCCCTGGCCACCACGCCGCCCGGGCGCGCGGTGGAGGCTTCTGCTATTTCAATAATATCGCGGTGATGGTCCAGAGCATGAAGCGCGAGTTCAAGCTACGGCGAATATTCGTAATCGATTGGGACGCGCACCACGGCAATGGTAGCCAAGATATCTTCTATGAGGATCCAAGCGTGCTCTACATGTCGCTCCACCAGCACCCGCTCACCCTTTATCCCGGGACAGGCTTTGTGGACGAGATTGGGGCAGGCGAAGGCGAGGGGTACACGGTCAACGCACCCATGGAGCCAGGCAGCGGGAACGCGGAGTACGCAGCGGTCATGCAGGAGATCTTTGTGCCCTTATGTGAGCAATTTAAACCAGAACTATTTGCGGTTTCAGCGGGTTTCGACGCTCACGCCGACGACCCGTTGACCAGCCTGCAACTCTCCACCGAAGCATACGGTTGGCTTGCGGGCCTCGTCCTCGAGCAGGCCGAGCGATGGTGCAGGAGCAAAACTGTTTTTCTTTTGGAGGGCGGCTACAACCTCGAGGCCCTTTCCGGGGGCGTGGTCAACATCGTGAAAGCTATGACCGGAGAGAAGTTCAGCCCGCCAACTGAAGTCAGGCGCCCAAAGATCATCGACGAAATCAAGCAAGCATTGTCCAAAAAATGGAACCTGTGAAACCATCAGCCGCCGAGTTCGCGTGCGATCTGCCCCACCATCGAAACGAACTTCTCGATTTCATCCTCAAGGTTGTAATAGTGAACCGAGGCGCGGACAGTACCCTCCACCCCGAGGTGGCGCATGGTCGGCTGGGCGCAGTGGTGCCCCGAGCGAACCGCTATCTTGGCGAGCTCATCCAGCATCGAGGCCACATCGTGATGCCCTAGCCCTTCGATGTTGAAGCTGATCAACCCTCCTCGGTCCTCCAAGTGACGCGGACCATAAATTTCCACGCGTTCGATGTCGGAAATTTTCAACATCTGCTCGGTGAGCTTCCTCTCCCGCTCGGCTATCCGCTCGATGCCGATGTTCATCACGTACTCGCAGGCCCGCCCCAAGCCGATGATTCCGGGGATGTTCGGGGTGCCGGCATCGAACACTTGAGGTGGTTTGACCAGCCCGTAGCGATGCTCCTCCACCTCTTCTACGATTCCCCCGCCCACCAAAAGCGGCTCTAGGCCAGCAACTCGATCCTCTTTCGCATAGAGAAAACCCGTCCCTTGGGGACCAAGCAACCCCTTGTGGCCGGGGGCTGCCAAAAAATCACAACCCAGCTTCTGGACATCGACAGGCATGTGACCCACCGATTGGGCGGCGTCGATCAGGTACAGCACCCCGTGCTCACGGGCGAGCTTGCCGATCTCCCCCGCTGGCTGGATGCTCCCCACCGCATTGGAAACGTGGTGGGTTGCTATGAGGCGGGTTTTTTTATCAATCGCCGCTTCGAACTCGGATGGGTCAAGCAGGCACTCCTTCGACATCCCGACGAGTTCCAGCTTCACGCCATGCTCCCGCTCGAGACGTTGCCATGGAAGGAGGTTGCTGTGGTGTTCGAATACCGTGGTGATGATTTTGTCGCCCCGCTTGAGACCTATCCCTTGAGCGACGATGTTGATGGCCTCGGTCGTGTTTTTCGCGTAGGCTATCTCCTCCGGCTTTGCGTTTATCACCCGGGCGAGCTTCTCGCGCGTGGCCTCAAACGCCTCGGTCGCCCTCCGAGTTGACCGATGTATGCCCCTCCCGATGTTTCCCCCGTACTCCCTGAAATATTCAAGCATGGCGTCCAGCACAGGCTGAGGGGTCGGTGTAGTCGCCGCGTTGTCCAAGTAAATTACCTTGGTGCGGAGAAACGGAATTTCAGCTCGGACCTCATCAACGCTTTTTGCCACACCCCTGCCTCCTTGCAGGCTCTATATGTACCACCACTGAAGTTAAATCAGGCACCTTGGCCTTTAAATGGCGCTCCACATTGGTCGCGACCTCGTGGGATTTTTCAACGCTCAACTTTGGGTCGACTAAAGATGGTTGTCACAATTATTGAAACCACTGCTGCTCGCTCAGCTGGGCTTTCAAGCATTCGGTCGCCCAATAAAAGTGACCTGCAACGCCTAAAGGGGTATCGTGATTACAACAATCGAGTCAAACCGATGACTTGAACGTTGCCGACGCCGGGAAGGCCCGCGAGTTCGCGCTCCAGCGGCTCAGTTCCGCCGGCAGCATCCTCGACCACCGCGATCACACGAAGAGCTTCTAGCCCAAAAGCTATCGGCTCACGGGAAATCGAGTGAACTTTAATCCGTTCCTTAATTGCTGTCTCGAGCATGCTCAAGTCGACCTCGGCGCTCTCGGGCATCAGCCTCAGGGTAACGGCGACCTCGGCCACCTTCACACCTCAGGGCCCCGTGAAACTGCAGTTCGGGCAGCAGTATGGGTTGCTCAGCCGCCGGCACTTCGCGCAGCGCCAAATCTCGTAAGCACCGCAGCTTGGGCATGCGAAGCTGGTGGCCACTTCGCCCGGGGCTATTTCGCGATTGCATGATGTACACACGGCCGTCATCCTAACCCCACCCCACTTTGACGAAGGTCATTTTAACGGTTTGCGTGGCGTTTTATTTGCTTGGCTACATTAACCTAAACTGGGCCCGTAGTCTAGCCTGGATAGGACACAAGCCTGCGGAGCTTGCGGCTCGGGTTCAAATCCCGACGGGCCCGCCATTTTTAGTCGAAACGTTAACGAAGAGTTTCGATGACTTTCCTCCTAAACTTGACCGCATATCCCTTTAAATCCCTCTCCAGCTTTTCGCGATCTATCCTTCCCCTGAACCCCCTCACAAACTCCTCCCGCATCTCCCGGAAGTAAACCATGTCTATAAATGTCTTCTCAACGTCGCTCACGGGGAGCAGAAAATCATCGACGCCGAGATAGTCGTAACCGAAGAAGTGGTTTGGGGAGATCCTCCTGACCCACACGTTCTGCCCAAGCACTTTCCTCACACCAGGCCGAACTTTCCTCGTGGTTATGACGATCGGATTGGTCTCCTGCTCCCAGAGACCATGGAAGCTCATCGCGTCCTGCAGGCCGATGTATGCGGGCCTCAAGCAATAAACCAAAAGAGATGGTTCCTCGTGTATCGTGTAGTAACCCCGAGTTATCCTCCGCACCTCCCCCCTCTTCAAGAGGTGGTTCACGATAACATGAGCGTATTCTCGATCGGGGACCAACGCCGATATCGAACCTATGCCCGCAACCGGTGTCTTTCTGAGGTACTCCCTGATTTTATTAACGTACTTGCCCCTCATCTGGCCCACCTTTTTATGTATTCTACGATGTTGCTTTTGGTCGGAATCGCTCCGAACAGTATGATTGCTTTGAGT
>JASEJC010000022.1 GCA_030016755.1 Candidatus Hodarchaeaceae archaeon
CCGATGAGGTTGGTCAAGCCGGAGGTCGCGAGATCGGAGTCAACTATAAGCACCCGCCGCCTGAGCCTGCCCAAAACTATGCCAAGGTTCTCAGCAATCGTGGTCTTCCCAACGCCCCCCTTGATGGAGGCGATTGTTATTACCCTCACCATGGGTCTGCCTCGACCGACAATTAGGAGACGTTTTAAGTATATTTAACTGTTGACGGGGGACGTCTCGAAACCGTTGGTTGCTCATTGTTTTCGTGTTGTTGCATTAGTACGGAGTGACATTACGTACAAATTAGAGGCGAGCTTATATGTGCCCATCTCGCGCGTTCGAACATCTTCGGGACCGAGCGCTAAACATTATAACGCCCAACGCAAACCAATGCGTGTGAGCGGATGGCTGATATCCTAGAGGAGGTTCTCAAGCGGGTCAGGCCCACCGAGGCAGACCAGAAGCGCATCGAGCGGGTGGCATCCGAACTGATTCGCCGCACCAAGGCCGCCTGCGCCAAACTCAAAGCCAACGCCAAACCAATGCTCGTGGGCTCCGCCGCGCGGGGCACTTGGCTCCGCACCGAGCGCGACATCGACATCTTCATCCTATTTCCCGAGGGGCTCCCCAGGGAGGAGCTTGAGCGCCAAGGACTTGCGGTGGCGCGGGAGGTAGCAGGCCCCAAAGGCAGGGAGCGATTCGCCGAGCACCCCTATGTGATGATGAAGTTCGAGGGGTTCGAGGTGGACCTCGTCCCGTGCTACGATGTCGCCAAGCCGAGCGAAATCCGCAGCGCAGTAGATCGCACGCCCCACCACCAGCGGTATGTGAAGGAGCGGCTCACACCAGAGCTCGCGGACGAGGTCCTTCTTGTGAAAAAATTTATGGATGGGATCAAGGTCTATGGGGCTGAACTTCAGGTGCGGGGCTTTTCGGGCTACCTGTGCGAGCTCCTCACCCTTCGCCATGGTTCATTTCAAAAACTGGTCGGGGCCGTGAGCCAGTGGAAACCTGGAGTCATTATCGACCTCGAGCGGAGCTATGCCGACGAGTCCGAGCCCAAGGTCCTCTTTGAAGGGCAACCGCTGATCGTGATAGACCCGGTGGACCCAAACAGGAACGTGGGGGCCGCGGTATCAATGCAGAACTTTGCCGTGTTCGTCCGGGCGTGCCAGGAGTTCATCCGCGCGCCCAGCCTCCGGTTCTTCTTCCCGAGGCGGGTGAAGCTGCTGAACGCTGGAGGGGTGCGGCGGATCTTAAAGCGGCGCGGGACCAAGCTGTTCTGCGTGGCGTTTCGCTCGCCTGATGTGGTACCGGACGTGCTCTACCCGCAGCTGCGCAAGACCGAACGGACGCTCGTGACTCGGCTAGCGCAGTCGGGGTTCGAGGTGCTCCGGAGCGATGTCTGGGCTGACTTTCGGGCCGTCATCGTGCTCGAGCTCAGCGTGGCGAGGCTGCCGCGGGTCCGAACGCGTGTCGGACCCCCAATCACCTTGGAAGCTGAGGGGTTCATCCGGGAGCACTTGGGATCGAAGGAGACGCTGGCGGGGCCCTTCGTGGACGCCGCCGGGAGGGTCGTGTTCGAGCTGGAGCGGGAGCAGACGGACGCGCGGAGGGTGCTCGAGCAGGCCCTGGCCGAGCGAGCGGCTTTCGGAAAACATGTTGCGGAAGCTATTGGCAGAGGGCACGAGATTTTTGAGGGGGCCAAGTTAGCGAAGCTCCTGCGCGATCGGAAATTCAGGGAATTTATCTCAGAGTACCTGGCGCCTTGCCTGCCGTGGTATCGGTAGCGGGCGCTCGCGGTGTCTTGAGTGTCCTAAATAGGACAGGCGGTTCACGTGAGTGTCCTAAATAGGACATGTGCTTTTGCCTCGCTTCAAAAGGTGCGAGGTGTCTCAAATAGGACATGGTGTCCTAAATAGGACAGTCAAAAAATCTGATGATGTCCTAAATAGGACAATTGGCTGAAGCTCAATGCAAAGAAATGTCTCAAATAGGACACCTAACTGGCGTGTCCTAAATAGGACAATGATTCAGCGTGGGTGTCTCAAATAGGATGCCTACAAAGGAGTGTCCTAAATAGGACACTGTCAAAGTTTTAAGGGTCGCTACCTGAGAAAAGCTTGGGAGTTTGGGTGATTCTAACCTTCGAGCAAGAGAAAGCCATCATCCGTGCTTTACTGCAGCGACTCGGCGCGAACGAGGAGGAGGCGAGCGCCACGGCCGAAGTCCTGACAGAGGGAGACCTGCGTGGGTTCGGGTCGCACGGCCTGCTTCGCCTCCCATATATCCTGCGCGCGCTGAAGCGGGGCACAATCATTGCAAACGCCAAGGTGAAAGTCGTAAAGGAAACGCCAGCCACAGCTCTCATCGACGGCGGGCACGGCCTCGGGCACTACGTCGCGACCCGCGCGATGCGCTTAGCGATTGAGAAGGCGAAGAAGCAAGGCATTGGTGCTGTGGGGGTTCACAACACGAATCACTTTGGAATAGCTGGCTGCTATGCTGAGATGGCCACACGTGAGGGCTTGATCGGCATCGTGACCACAACCACCGATGCGCTCGTCCACCCTTGGGGGGGGATGGAGCCTCTGCTGGGGACAAATGCGCTGGCAATAGGGATCCCATCAAAACCGCAACCGATATTGTTGGACATGGCGATGAGCGTGGCCGCGCGGGGTAAGCTGGTCGAGGCTATGAAGGAGGGCAAGCCGATTCCCGAGGGCTGGGCGATCGGTCCGGATGGGCGGCCAACCACCGATCCGATGAGGGGCTTGAAGGGCGCGCTCAGCCCATTTGGCGGGGCGAAGGGCTATGGGCTTGCGCTCGTGCTTGAAATACTGGCAGGACCATTGGTGGGCGCAGCTATGGGCAAGGAGGTGGTCGGAACACTTGAGCCGGTGGAGGGCTACAGCACGAAGGGCGATTTCATGATAGCAATCGACCCGGCTGCGTTTGGGTCAGCTGATGAATTCATAGCTCGCGTCAAGAAATTTGTTGCTCAATTAAAGAAATCCCGCAAGGCCCCGGGTATCAAAGAGATTTTAGTGCCGGGGGAACCGGAATTCCGAACCCGTGAGACGCGGCTCAAGGAAGGGATACCGATCGCCGAGGAGGTATGGATCGAACTCAAGCAAATCGCGAAGGAGTTGGGTGTGGATTTGAAGGGTCTGAAATGATGATTAGAAAAAAGACTCACCACTATCCCTCGATCGAAATTTGGGGATATTTCAACGACGTCTACTATACAACCCCTCGACTGGGTAGGGAAATGTCCCGGCTATCGGCGGCCTAACGGCCACGGGCGCTTGAGATAGGCGATGAGTTGGCGTGAGATAATCGGTTTTCCGCCCACGATTGGGTAAGCATAGGGAAGGAGAACTGAGTGCCCTTTGCTTATGTGGACCTCCAATCCATGTTGCACCGGCACTTCCTTCAGTGATTTGCCTTCGCTCACCTGCTTTGCCATGTAGGCCGCGCCGTCTATCGCAAATTGGAACTTCCCGATATTTCGCGCAGAAGCCCTCGGCAGCGATTTCGTCAGCAGTTCCTTGGTTCGCCCTAGCGGGGGCTCCTCTCCCAAAATGCCGCCGATGACGACCGCCCGCTTGCGCTTCAATTCAGCAGGGGACAACTTTTTTTTCGCGCGGGGATCCAGCACAACGAGCTCGGATTGTTTGAACAATTCACGTGTACGTTTGCGCTCGACCCGCGCCAGCTTGCTCAATCTGTAGAATTCACTTTTCTTCCTCACGTTCGTTATCAATAGCTTGTCTCGCCCCACTATTCGCGCAGCGTGCAAGTACTCGATGTAAAGCCACTCGCTCATCTTTGGCTCCAGATGCTCGATGATGAAAAACATGGGCCTACCTAGAGCCGCCGCAACACAGCCTCGGCAGCCACCACCAGGGGCTCGATGCAGTCGTTCACAGGCGGCGCATAGCAGTACTCGATGCGCGCCAGCTCATCCACGGTCACGTTGTGCGTGATTGCGAACGCGAGCATGTTCACCCGCTCTGCAGCCCCATCACCTATGACCTGCCCGCCAACAATCCTCCGCTCCTTGGGCTCGACGACCAGCTTCACGATGATGGGCTCGGCCCCGGGGTAGAAGTAGGGTTTGCTCAGGGTTCTGATGCGCCCAGCGATGGTCTCGATCCCGGCCTCTTTTGCCGCCTGCGTCGTGAGCCCGGTCGACGCGATCTCCAGCCCATACGCGGACGAGACGACAGTGTTGAGCACCCCCCGGAAGACCTCGTCCCCGCCAGCAGCGTTCACGCCCGCCACTTTCCCCATTCGGATTGCTGTGGTCGCGAGCTGGCTCTTGATTGGGCGATTGGTGAAGAAGCAGCGGGTTTCAGCGCAATCCCCCGCTGCATAGACATCGGGGGCGCTCGTCCGGAGGTGGTCGTCAACCTTGATCATTTCGGTGGGCCCGAACTCGATTCCGGCTTCGCGCGCGAGCTCTACGTCAGGCTTGACTCCTACAGCGAGGATCACGATGTCTGCCGGGATTTCTTTATCCTCTAAAACCACCGAACTCACCTTCTCGCCCCCCCGGATTTCCTTCACCGGTTTGCCGCAGACGGTGGAGATGCCGACCTGGTTCAACCGATCAATCACTGCGTCCGACATATCTGGGTCAAGCATTCCCGGCAGGACGCTCGGCTGCATCTCAACGAGCGTGGTTTCGAGCCCGCGCTCCCTCAACGCGCTTGCGGCCTCGATGCCAACAGCGCCAGCCCCAACGACCACGGCTCGGCTCACTCGGGGCAGGGCGGCGAGGATCTCCTCCCCATCGCGCATCGTCCGGAGCGTGAAGACGTTCCCGAGGTCGACGCCGGGGACTGGGGGTTTGAGCGGCAAGCTGCCTGTCGCCAAGACGAGCGAGTCGTAGGGTATTTTTCCCTTCCGGAGCGTCCTGCGGTCCTGAATCTCGACCGTCTTTGCCCCCGTGTCGATGGCTTTTGCCTCGGTGCCGATGTGTACCTCCACGCCTGGCAGGTTTGGTGCGGCCTCGACCAAATGGCGGATGTGGGGGACATCGCCGCCGATTGCGAACGGGAGACCGCAGGGATGGTAGGTGGCATACATCCGCCGCTCGATGACCGTGATCTTCGCCTCTCGGTCCGCCATCCGAGCCGTCGCCGCTGCGGTGAGCCCGGCCGATTGAAATCCAATTACGACGATCCGCCTCATGTAGAAGTCCCCGACTGTCTGGTGCCCTTTGAACGGATCAAGGCCTCAACGGCTGGCAACCGTTCCCCTGAGAGGAAGCTTATACAAGCACCCCCACCTGTGCTCACATGCTTTATCTGTCCTGCGACGCCAGCGGCTTGGGCCGCGGCGACCATGTGCCCGCCGCCTATTATCGTGAACGCCTGCGAGCCCGCCATGGCCTTGAGCACGTCAAAGGTGCCGCGCGCGAAGTTCGGTTTTTCGAAAATGCCCATGGGTCCATTCGCGACCACGGTTTTCGCCTGAGAGGTGATAATCGAGGAATACTCCGCAATCGTCTTGCCCCCGATGTCGACGATCCGTAACTCGGTTGGCAGTTGTTCAATCGCTAGTTCTTTAGCCTGTCCCCCATCATCGACCACACCATCGACCGGCATTTTTATCTTGTCGCCGTGGGTGCCGAGAAGTTGTTTCGCCTTTTCGATCTGCTTTTCGTACCCCTTTTCGAGCAGAAGTTGAAGATTTGGTTTGCCGAGGTCGTAGCCCTTTGCGGCGAGGAAAGTAAGCCCAACCAGCCCTCCCGTGAGTACATAGTCAGCGATCCCCTTTCCGAGCACGTTTTCAACTATCTTTAAGGAATCATCGACCTTCGCGCCCCCGAGCACATAGACGCAAGGGTGTTCGGGCTCCAAGGCTCTCCCGAGACCTTTGAGTTCGCGCTCCATCAGCCGCCCCGCGTAGCTTGGAAGCAGGGTAGCGAAACCCACCAGCGACGCGCTCGCGCGGTGGGCCGCCCCAAAAGCGTCGTTCACGTAGATCTGAGCGATCCCGGCGAACCTCCTGACGAAGTGGGTTTTCGCCAGCTCCTCGGGCGGGCGGTCCAAGCTTTCTTCCGCAAGGAACCGAACATTCTCGAGCAGGATGATTTCGCCCGGCCGCATGAGGTGAATCGTTCCTATCGCCATCGGCCCTAGGAGGGCGAAAGGCAGATATCTCACGTCCAGCCCAAGCGCAGCGCTGAGCTTCTTCGCGTGTTTTTCGAGCGTGGTGAAATCCTCGTCTCCTGGCCTGCCCTGGTGAGCCATGACCACGACTTTTGCCCCTTTGTGGGCGAGTTCCCTTAGTGTTTGGGTGCACTCGCGAATCCTGGTATCATCCAAGATCTCGCCTGTCTTTGGGTCGATGGGCGAGTTTATGTCGACTCGTACCAACACTGTCTTGCCCTTGACATCAACTTCGTCAAGCGTGGGGAACTTCAATCTTCTCCCCCGTCATAAATGTTCCGCGATCTTGTTGGCCATGTCCACGAGCCTGCAGGAATAGCCCCACTCGTTATCGTACCAAGCTATCACTTTGACTAAGTTCCCGCCGATGACCGTGGTGAGAGAGGTGTCCACGATGGACGAATGCGGGTCACCGATGAAGTCGACCGAAACCAGCGGCTCGTCCACGCATTTCAGAATGCCCTTCAGTTGCCCCGCCTCAGCTTCCTTGAACGCCGAGTTTACCTCTTCGGCCGTCGTGGGCTTCGCCAAGACCGCCACCAAGTCCACCACGGAAACATCGGGCACAGGCACCCGCAGGGCTATGCCGTGCATTTTGCCTTTTGCCTCAGGCAGGACTTCCCCGATAGCTTTGGCAGCGCCCGTCGTGGTTGGGATGATCGATACGGTAGCGGCCCTAGCCCGCCTCAGGTCTTTGTGCACGAGGTCGAGCAACCTCTGGTCGTTAGTGTACGCATGGGTCGTCGTCATGAGGGCCTTTTCTACACCGAATTTTTTGCCGAGCACATCCACCAGAGGTGCAAGACAATTTGTGGTGCAGGAACCGAGTGAGATTATGTTATGTTTACTTGAATCGTAGTTTCCATCGTTGACCCCGGGAACGATTGTTATGTCTGGATTTTTTGCAGGCGCAGTTATCAGGACCTTCTTCGCCCCTGCTTGGATGTGTTTGGAGGCATTTTCCTTATCCGTGAAGACGCCTGTGGACTCGATCACCAAATCAACTCCCAGCTCCTTCCACGGGAGCTTCGCGGGGTCCTTTTCTGAGAGGTGCTTCAACCTTTCCCGCCCGACGATTATCGTCCCGTCCTCGACCCTCGCATCCACGCCCAGCTTCCCAAAAACTGAGTCATATTTCAGCAGGTGGACGAGCGTTTGAGCATCAGTCAAATCATTCACGGCGACGCACTCGAATTTTTTCTGCTTAGCCAGCGCCGCCCTGTAGAAAACCCTGCCTATGCGGCCAAAACCGTTTATTGCAACACGCATCCAATCAACTCTTTCTTTTGATGATGGCAATATAGGGGTATAAAAGTTTTTAGTGCTGGGGGCGGGCGCTGTTCAAACAAACACGAGCCGCCTGAAATATCGCGAAGTTCGCCCGCACGCCCGCCTCACGCGCCCACTCTTTTTCCAGTTAATACGTAATGTCACTACGTACTATTTGATCAAAGAAGGCGAGAGCCTCGAATCCTGCAGAGAGTGCGGCGGCAAGTTAGTTGACCACTTTACATATACCCTTGACTATCACCATTGGAGAGTCACCACGGCCCGCTGTGAGAAATGCGGCAAACCCCATGTACGGCCCAAACGCATCAAGTAATCATTTGTTCCATTTTTTAGACACTTCACAATTTTGAGAAGCTTTAAAACCAGGCGCCCCATTTGTTGAAAGGGATACACTTGAGCAAAAAGGCGCCAATTGAAGTGTTGATTCTGCTCGCAAGGGAAAGCGCGCACCAGAGAAACGTGAGGATTTCACTGAGCTGGCTGGCCGGCTGCCTCGATACATCACGGCAGACTGCAGCGAGGCGACTTGCTGAACTCGAGGCCAAGGGCTTGATTTTTCGCGAGCTTGGGCCGCGTGGGCAAAGCGTAAGTCTCAGCCCCGCTGGTCTCTCGACCCTGCGCGCGCTCCATCACGAGATTGGGGAGGTTCTGAAAGAGGGGCCTCGTTTGTTCAGGTTGTCGGGCCAAGTGGTCATGGGCATGGGTGAGGGAAGTTATTACATGAGCCAGGCCGGGTACACCAAGCAGTTCAGGAAGGAGCTAGGTTTCACCCCCTACCCCGGGACGCTCGACATCAAACTCGAGAGGGATTCAGTTGAGCTGAGAGAAATGCTCGCACGACTTCCTTCAAAACAGGCACAAGGTTTCGAGACAAGCGAGCGGACCTTCGGACCCGTCAAGCTCTTCCACGCGAGACTCAAGAAATCCAGAGTCGCCCTAATCCTACCGACCCGGAGCCATCACAAGGATATCGTGGAGCTCATAGCCCCCAAAAACTTGCGCAAGGCCCTGAAGCTAAATGACGGCGACCGTGTACAAGTGGAGGTGATGACCTGACCCTCGAGCGTGCCGTGAAGGCTCTAGGCGCCGGCGACTTTGTACTCCTACATGACTCGCAGAGCCGTGAAAACGAGGTGGACATGCTAATCGCGGCGGAGTTTGTCGAGCCCCGACATATCGCGACTATGAGGCGGGACGCAGGTGGTCTGATATGCGTCGCCCTCCACCCGACCATCGCGGAAAACTTTGGCCTGCCCTACCTCACCGAGGTCTACGGCGCCGCATCCTCAAAATTTGATGTTCTGGCAAGGGTTCGACCCGACGATATCCCCTACGACGAGCGTTCGGCATTTTCACTTGCTGTCAACCACCGCCGCACCTTCACTGGGGTGACCGACATCGACCGGGCCCTCACCATCCGCGAGCTTGGCAAACTCGGGGCGCAAGCGCTCGACGGCCCAGTGGTGGATGAGTTCGGGAGAAATTTCCGGAGCCCGGGCCATGTCCCGCTCCTTCGCGCTGCGGGCGGGCTGCTGGACGAGCGCCAGGGGCACACGGAGCTCTCGGTCGCGCTAGCCGAACTCGCGGGAGTCACGCCCGTGGTGGCTGTGTGCGAGATGCTCGATGCCCAAACGAACCGTGCCCTCTCCAAGGAGGCGGCGGCCGAGTACGGGAAAAAACAGGGGATGGTTCTTCTGGAGGGCCAAGAGCTCGCGAGGGAGTTCAGGAGGCGGTGAGTGGATGAAGCGAGTCGGAATCGTTGACACAACTTTTGCCCGCTACGACATGGCCCGCGCGGCGATGGACGAGCTCAAGCAGCTCTGCGGCGTCAAGTTTGAACGTCGAACGGTCCCAGGGATAAAGGACCTAGCCGTGGAGGCAAAACGACTGCTCGATGAAGGTTGTGACCTAGTGATGGCGTTCGGCATGCCGGGGGCAGCCGCCATCGACAAGCAGTGCGCTCACGAAGCCTCGCTTGGTTTGATCTGGGCCCAACTTCTCACCAACAAGCACGTTATCGAGGTCTTCGTATTCGAGGACGAGGCCCCAAGCGAGAAGGAGCTCGCCGAACTTGCTGACAGGCGCGCTCGTGAGCACGCCCGAAACGTCTACCGCTTGCTCTTCAAACCCGAGGAGCTTACGAAATTGGCCGGCACGGGGCAACGAGAGGGGGGCCCTGATGCTGGACCCCTAAGGAGGTGAGAATTGGTGAAGTTAGGAATTTGCGCCAGTGAATTTAATTTTGACATAGTATCGCCGATGCTGGAGTTCGCGAGACGGCATGCTGAGTTCCTAGGAGCTCAAATCGTGGCTGAGGTGATGGTCCCAGGGGTGTACGACCTGCCTCTTGCGGCGAAGAAGCTTGCCGAGCGTGGGGACATCGACGCAGTGGTGACACTAGGAGCGGTAATCGAGGGAGAAACTGGGCACGACGAGATCATCATGCAGCACGCTACGAGAAAATTAATAGACCTGGGAATTCAATATGGCAAACCGATTACCCTTGGGATCTCAGGACCAGGTATGAGCCGCGTGCAAGCGCTGGAACGAGTAAACGACTACGCCCGGCGCGCGGTTGAGGCAGCGGTCAAAATGGTCAAGCGTCTGGAGAAGGTGTGAGGTTGGACGCGAGCAAGGTCGGCATCATGGCGCTTGGCTCGCACGAGGAGAGGCATGGGGCAGCTCTACCCCTCGACACCGACGCCAAGCTGGCCTCCCATGTGGCGCAGGAGGCGGCAAAGCGAGCCGGGGCGAAGTTCATAGGGGTGCTCTACTCTTCTCACGAGCTACCGGGGATAGACACCGGCAAACACCAGAGCCTCGAGGAGGTCTTGGATGAGCTTCGTACGGCCCTGCTCAACGCGAAGCGGGCCCTCGAGATCAAGGCGGCAGTGCTGGTGAACGGCCATGGCGGCAATGAGCCCATACGTGAGCGGCTCCCCGCCCTCGAAGCCGAGCTGGGGATGCGCCTGGTATTCAACAACACCCTCATTGATTTAGAAGGCCCCCACGCTGCAACGGGGGAGCTCAGTATGGGGGCGGCGGTGGGGATAGTGGACTTTTCGAGGATGGTTAATCACGCAGACTTCGCACGGCACCCCGAAGTTGGGTTTGTCGGGCTTCGCGAGGCCAGGCGACGTTACGATTGGGCCGAACGTCAAGCGCAGGAAGTGGAGAAGCGCGGGGTTCGGGTCGACAAATTCTTGGGCGAGAAGCTGCTGGAGTGCGTGGTCATTGACGTCATAAATGATATTCGCGAACTGTGAACTAATTTTTAATCAACGCAGTGGTATCTCAAGAAAGGGTCTAGATGGAGTTTATGTTCGCCCAGCTGTTTTGCGTGCTGCTTGGGCTCGCAACCGGAGTACTCTCAGGCACTTTTGGGTTAGGAGGCGGGGCCTTGACAACTCCTGCTATGCGGGATGTGCTAC
Source organism: Candidatus Hodarchaeaceae archaeon (assembly GCA_030016755.1). Classification (GTDB taxonomy): domain Archaea; phylum Hadarchaeota; class Hadarchaeia; order Hadarchaeales; family Hadarchaeaceae; genus JASEJC01. Next base: position 10,883 of record JASEJC010000022.1, read on the forward strand.
GAACGCCGGGGCATGTGGCACTCGGGACCCCTCTGCCGATAGTCATCCCCACCGCAGCGTCGGGCGCGCTGGTATTCCACAGGAGGGGGCTGCTGAGATATAGGGTTGGGTTGGTGTGCGCACTTGCGGGTTCAGTCACAGCTGTGCTGGCCGCGGGGGCAACGGCCTACTTCGGTGGCAGGGAGTTGATGTTGATAACGAGCGCATACATTGCCGTGGTGGCAGTGAAATTCGCATTTGGCGGCAAAGGACCAAAACCCAAGGCGAGGGTAGCTCCCCAGAGACTGATGTATCGAGCAGCACTTGTGGGCCTCGTCGCCGGAGCCCTTTCCGGATTCTTGGGCATGGGTGGAGGTATCGTCTTGGTGCCGGCGATGGTGCTGTTATTAAATTTCCGCATGCACGAAGCAGTCGGGACTTCACTCATGGTCATGTCAATCTACGCTATTCCTGGCTCAGTGGCTCACTACCTGTTGGGTCATGTCGATGTCGCCTTGCTGATCCCCATCGCCTTGGGGTCTGTCCTTGGAGCGCAGCTGGGGGCAAGACTCGCCGTTAGGACGAGGGAGAGGCGGTTGAAGCTTTCGTTCTCGGCTTTTCTATTCGTGGTCGCCGCTTTCATGGCGGCAACTGAGCTCTTGGGATGGTATGGCTAATTTCTTAGTGACCTAGTCTAGACTCCGAGATGACCGAGCTCCTTCCCGACTTCGAGCAGCGCCCATGCCCAGATCAGGCACTCGAAGCTCTTTATCAGGTCACCGCGCTCGAGGAAGTGCTTGGAGTCCTTGCGATACGCCTCGATGTTCGAGAGCATTTCCCTACCCCGGCCATCGATGGCGCCGATTGCGGAAAAGGCGTCGTCTAGCTTAGCGGCCCATTTTCGGATCTCTTCCCTCAAATCCTTCTCCAGACTCACCCGACCACGTCCCTTGGCGCCCCAGCGAAGACGCGAAGGGCCTCCGCCTCGACGAAGTGAAGCTTGCCCGGCACAATCAGCACGTGGGGCGGGGAGCCAAAGTCTAGGTTGGCGAGCTTTTCGATGCAGTCGGCCCGTACCATCGCATCTTCCGAGCCCGCACGCGCCACGACCACGGCAAGCGTATCTGGGGTGAAGGCATTTTTTTGTAATTTTTTCTCCAACCCGGCCATGATTTCTATCGCCTCGTTTGCTGTCATCGCCCGCCCTTCCTCGGTGCGGATGTCCAGCAGCAGCGAGGTGTGCAGCCCCCGTCCACGGTTCTCAACCAAAATCTCGTATGGTCTTGCTGAGGGGTTGTCTGGAAATGGGACCGTTGCAGATGGGCCGAACTTGTAGCTCTGGAGCCCCGCAAGCCCAGCGGCGGCGGAGGCAATCGATGCTCCATGGATGATTTTAGTCGCGATGCCTGCCTTTGCGGCCCGCAGGCGGAGGTCGATGTGGGTTGTCGCCACCATTGGGTCGCCGGGGACTAAGAATGCGACTTTTCCCTTCCTTGCGGCCTCCAAAATTTCCTCTGGATTTCCCTCCACCACCTCACGTCCGACGATCTTGATTGGCTTTCCGATTTTTTGCTCGAGCCGCTTAGCGTCCACTCCGGGGATTAAACTGGTATAGAACTCGGCATAAATTGCATCAGCCCCCTGTGCCTCGCGTAGCCCGCCAAGCGAAATCCCCTCACCATGCAGACCGAGCCCGATGAAGACAAGCATTGTATCATAAACACTTATTTTAGGGACTTGATAAATCAATTCGGGGCCCGTGGCTCAGTCTGGTTAGAGCAATCGGCTCTTAGCAGCATAGCTGGTGGAAACCGATCGGTCGAGGGTTCGAATCCCTCCGGGCCCGCCACTAAAATTTGAGACACAACAATTAATTAC
>JASEJC010000023.1 GCA_030016755.1 Candidatus Hodarchaeaceae archaeon
GGGACGCCTTCACCGACGAACCAAAAACTTTCAGAGGGAAGCTCAAGGACGTGCATGAGCAATTGTTTGGTGATAAAGGCGATAAAGCGGTTTATTTTGCCACGTTGAACGCGGTGCTTAGTCACGTTGGATTGGTTGATGGGGCGGTTCACTGCAAGGGTGATGAACCGAGGAAGTGCGGCGAGCGGTTGGCCGCGTACATCTTGGAGAACTTCGGCAAGGTTCGGGTTGCACACATTGGTTATCAGCCCGGCCATGTGGAAGCGTGCTCAAAATGTTTCAGAAGTTATGTGACGGATTTGAACCATGAGAACATCGGAAAAGTTAGGTTCGGGAGAAAAATCCAAAACGGCTCTGAGAACAGGGAAGTGATAAAAAAAGCCGATGTTGCATGCATAACTGGCAGCGCCATTGTCAACGGAAGCCTGCCCGAGCTGATTAGGTGGTGCAAGCTTTACAGAACCGAGCCGGTGATTTACGGGGTTACGGCGAGCGCAGCTGCAAAGATTTTGGGCTTCCGACATTTTTGCCCTTACGCACACAAATACCTGTGATGAAATTTTTGGAGAACCGGGGAGTATAACATAAAAGAAATGAAACCCAAGCGATGTCTATGAGTCGGCTCAGACACATCGCAAAAGAGCTCAAGGAGCACGCACCCTTCACCGCTTTTGGGGCGGGCGTTGGGGTAATCGTAATGGTAGCCGTAACTCTAGCTGGACTTGACCTCGAGGTGTCCCACCACACCTTCCACGTTATGCACCCTGCCCACATGCTGCTGAGCTCGATCGTGACCGCCGCGATGTTCAGGCTGCACCGGGGAGGAATCGGAGGGTCGATAGCAGTCGGGTTCTTGGGAGCGGCGGCGATATGTACGGTAAGTGATATTTTATTTCCTTATGTGGGGGGCGCTTTGCTCGGGGCAAGGATGGACCTGCATCTATGTCTACTAACGCACCCGTGGTTTGTAGTCATACCTGGGCTGGTAGGGGCAGCTATTGGGGCCTTCACGGGGCGCTGGACAAAGTGCCCGCACGCAGCGCACGTCTTGATAAGCACTTTGGCGTCGCTCTTCTACCTCATGGCGTTCGGGGTGGTGGACTGGCTCTCACTCTTCCCGTTCGTGTTCGCGGTGCTTTTCATCGCGGTTTGGATTCCCTGTTGTGCGAGCGATATCGTGTTCCCGCTTTTATTCACAAGAAAAGGGGCATGTCATCGGAGGTAATCTAGGGTACAAACTAAATCATCCGACAAACTATTTTCCCAATAACTTCCATGCCTTTCCCTTCGTGGCTATTACCGCAACCATCCGAGCGGCCTGAGCATTCGACGGCGTCACCACCACGCCTACTTTCTCCAGCTTCTTGCGCTGCGCTTTTAGATTTTGTGGGTCACGCGCCGTTCCAATCACCGATGCTATCACACTCAAGTACCCGCCCCCACGGTCGGTTATGCGCTTTGCCTCCTCCACCGCTCGGGCCAGCTCCCCTGCGGGGTCGGGATGCGCCCCATGTCCAAGCACCACATCGAGCAAGATTGTAGCCGTCTCCCAATCTCGGGCCTCCTTTAAGATCCGCTCGCACCGAGGCCCAAGGTCGACCGCAGGGTGTCGCCCCCCCGAGAGATCGGGCGCTCCCAAGTCGACGCAAGCGTGCCCCCGGCTCGAGTGTGGGTCGGGTAGCCTCAGCCTAGGCTCCAGCGGGACGTTTGAATGAACTGGGCCAACAAGTTCACGCAGGATTACTTGGGCCTCCATGCATAGTGCCCCGCCAGAGTACAGCCCGCGGATATACTTCTGCCCGTAGCCGAAGTTCGAATACTCCAGCTCTGCAATCCGACTGACCTCGCGAGCAGGTAATGAAAATATTCCTCCATGTGATTTTTGGTCTCGAGCAAGGGCGACTGCGTGGGCTGCCGCCTCCTCTAGCGTCGAGGCAGAGATCACGTTCTTCGGGAATTTGAACCTGTACCTCGCCCCAAGAAAACATGCCACCGCAGGTTTGCCTAGGTTCTTGAGAGCGCCGAGCACCCGCTTGGCAACGCCTGTTGTAAGGCCCCGTGCAGCCACCACAACCACTTTTGTTTTGTTGTCTATCCTGAGGAACTTCAGAGCTCCTAGGGTGCCCGCAGCATTGACCCGCTCAGACATGTCACGAGGGCCCACCCCCAAGGCATGTGAGATCCCGATTTTGTCCACCAGACATGAAATCTCCTGAATCCCGCTCCCAGAGCTGCATACCACCCCGATGGGTCCCCGGCGAACAGAGTTCCAGATGCCGAAGCCCTTCCCAGCGAGAATCGAGGTGCCGCACCCAGGCCCAAGCAGGAGGAGCCCTCGCTCGGCTGCGGCCCGCTTGAGCTCGACCTCCTCGGCAAGCGTGACCCCGAGACTCAGGAGGGCCACATGGTTGCCTGCCTCAAGCGCCCGAATGGCATCTTGGGCCGCGGGCGGGCCAGTACTTGAAACCGCCACGACTTCGGTCATCTAATCCCAAGCAGAAATCTCAACGTCTGCTGTATTAACTCAACGCCTTTCAGCTTCCCAAGGTGTTCATCACTTGTCACTACACGCGCGCTATGACGTTCAGCGCTTGCTATTATCATAGCGTCTGCCATCGACAGCCTGTACTTTGTACCCAGGTCCGCTGCCGCGAGTGCTAGTTCTTCATCGATGGGCACGGTGGTCGTGTAGGCTTTAATGCGGGCGCAAGCTTCAAGCGCTAGTTTTTCGTCAAATTCTCGCTTCACAAGCTTGTAAACCTCATACAATACAATCGTCGGGGTGAAATGGGTATGCTTGGTCGCGTTGATGATATACCGTTGGTATTTGTCCGCTAGGGTGCCATTGGTGAAGTACTCAATCCACCCATAGGAGTCAACCAAAACGTTCACTCTCATCCCTCAGCCCCTTTGTTGAAATCCGCTTTCCCAGAAATCCCTTCATGCTTTTGATGTCCCCAACCCGCACGAGGTATATCACGTCGCCCTTCTGGAGCACCACCATGCGGTCGCCCGGCTTAATCCCGGCGCTCTCCCGAACTTCTTGAGGGATGACCACCTGAAACTTTGGAGATACCTTTACAGTATCCATGGCATTATCGTAAAACGGTTTGTCTATCGATACATGTAAGGTTTTGCCTTGCGGGCGCGATTGCTTTTGAGTTGTTGTCACATTTCCCACCGAGTCTTTGGGTGGAGGTTGTTTAAGGGGACAAAATCGCCGTGGGGGTGTAACTCCCCAGTTACAGTGCAACCCCCCGGTTACATCCTGCTTAGAGCATAAACTGGCGCCGGAGAGCGATCATCTCCCGCACTGTCGGTAGCCCCCACGCAAATAACTTAAACTTCGACACGTAGGGGTGAAGGGGAAACGATGCAGTCGGCCAAGTTCAAATCAGGACGGTTTTTCTTAGGTAGGTTAGAGTACGACTCCGACGTTGTTAAATCGATCACGGATTTCGCGCGCAGCAAAAAGATCAAGACTGGAGTTTTCACGCTGATTGGGGCCGTGAAAAGCGCCAAGCTAGCGTGCTATAACCAAGATAAGAAGGAGTACTTGGTCGTCGAGCTTAAAAAACCACGCGAAATCGTAAGCTGCATCGGGAACATCTCGTATCACAAGGGTAAGCCTTTCGCCCACGCACATGTAGTGCTGGCCGATGAGCGAGGTAGCACGAGGGCTGGGCACTTGCTGGGGGCCCAAGTTTTCGCGGCGGAGCTCCACATGCAGGAGTTGATCGGCCCCAAACTTGAACGAGTACCCGACAAGCTTACTGGGCTGGCGCTGTGGAAATTAAGGAGGGGTTAAAGTGGACCTGTTGATAAAAAACGCTCGCATCGTGGGGCGCAAAGGTCTGAACGACATCGGAATCACGCACGGAAAAATCGTCAAGATTGGAAAAATTCGGGGCCGCGCGCGGAGGGTAATCAACGCTCGGGGGATGCTGGCTTCCCCCGCGTTCATCGACCCCCACATCCACCTCGACAAGTGCATGATAGGCGACGAGGTCAGACCAAATGTCTCGGGGACCCTTCAGGAGGCAATCGAAATCATCTGGGAGCGGAAGCGACAGTACACCAAGGCGGATATAGTTCGCCGCGCTGGGGAGGTCATCCGTCAGGCGGCCCTCAACGGCACCACCCGCATGCGCACCCACGTCGACGTCGACACGATCGGCGGGCTCAAGCCACTCGAGGGGATGCTTGAAGTGCGCAAAAAGTTCAAGCGCTTGGTAGACCTGCAGATCGTCGCATTTCCCCAGGAGGGAATCCTGCGCGACCCGGGGACGGAGGAGCTGCTCTATAAGGCGATGGAGCTCGGGGCTGATCTCGTCGGGGGGATGCCGCACCACGAGCGCCCGTACTCGCAGGCGAGGCCCCACATTGACATCTGCTTTAAGATCGCGAAGGAGTTCAACGCAGACATCGACATGCACGTGGACGAGACCGACGACCCAAACTCGCGCTCGCTCGAGTATCTTGCGGAAAAAACGGTTGCCGAGGGATACCAAGGGCGAGTCACGGCGGGCCACACGTGCGCGCTCGCCGCCTACCCCGACGACTACGCGCGCGAGGTGATCCAGAAGGTCAAGGAGGCGGGCATCAACATGATCACGAACCCCGCCACCAACCTCGTGATCCAGGGCCGCGAGGACAAGCAGCCCGTGCGCCGCGGCATCACCCGCGTGAAGGAGCTGCTGGAGGCCGGGGTCAACGTGACATTCGGCCAAGACTGCGTGAACGATGCCTTCTACCCGTTTGGCAAGGCAGACATGCTTGAGGTCGCGAACATCACAGCCCACGCCGCGCACCTCAGCACCCCGAAGGAGATCGAGACTGTGTTCAGGATGATGACATACAACGCCGCGCGGACGCTTGGGGTGCTGGATGATTATGGAAAAGTCGGGGCGCGCGCTGACCTAGTGGTAATCGACGCGGCCTCGCCCAAGGATGCCATCCGCCGCCAGCCGGACCGCCGGTGGGTGATCAAGGGCGGCAGGGTCATCGCCGAATCCAAGTCCATCAGGAAGCTGCGCTGAGGAAATAGCATGCGCAACACGCTGGCGATGTACTTGGCTATTTTTGCAGGGGTCATGCTGCTTGGCGCAGGGGTCACGGGGGCCGCAACTTGGCAGACAATCAGAAATTTTGTCCTGGCTCTCCTCGGGGATCACTGGGCCCTCGTCCTGCTGTTCCAAGCACTTTTAGTAATCGCATCGCTTGGGGGCATTGCGGTGATTTTCGGTGGCGCCCTCATAGGATTGGGGCGGACCTCTGTAGGCAAGCTGTTCATCCTGCTTGGCACTGGGGTCGGGCTCCTTGGGCTTCTCATCGCGATAGCGCTGCCTGGCCTCCAGCAGGGCAGCACGGCGCTCGCGTTGGGGACGGGCACCGGCGTAGTTGGAGTGCTGCTCTCAATCGCGGCGCGGACGATTGCAAAATGAGCGATTACTACTTTGCATAGCTCGCCGGGTCTTTGATGCCGGCCTCCGCGAACGCGCGCTTTCGGTTTCGGCAGGACTCGCAGCGGCCGCAGTGAAGCTCACCGTTCAGGTAACAGCTCCATGCCAGCTCAAGGGGGACCCCGAGCTCGTCGGCCAGCTTCAGCACTTCGGCTTTCGTCCTGTCTCCCAGTGGGTTTCTCACCGCGAGCTTGGACTCGGTGCCGGACGATATCGCCCGTGAGATGGCGGAGACAAACTCTCGTCTGCAGTCGGGATAAAACCGCGCGTCGTCGCCCTGAGCCCCATAAAAAATCACCTCCGCCCCAATCGCTGTGGCATAGCCTGCGGCGATGGCGAGCAAGACCCCATTTCTGAAAGGCACGATTATGCTCTGATCGAATTTTTCCGGCATCGGCATGCGTTTATCGAGAAGCGCGGTGACGCCGGGGCCGTAAAGCTCGCGCAGAAAAGAGATGTCAACCACGCGGTGTTCTTTGGCACCCAGCGCCCTTGCGATTTTTTTAGCACTTTCGATTTCCTTGGTCGCGATTTGTCCGTAGTTGAACGAGAGGCAATAGAGCTCGTAGCCCTCATGCTTCGCTACCGCAGCCGCCGTGGCGCTGTCGGGTCCGCCGGAAAGCAGGCACACCGCCTTCATTTCATTCCTCTCCTATACTCACACATTAACTTTTATGAGCTTGTTGAGTGTGTGAGAATGGTTGGAGAATGGCCCAGAAGTTCGCGGATCTGCATATCCACACGAGTGCTTCGGACGGCACCTACAGCGCGGAGGAGGTGCTCCGACGGGCGAAGGAGGCGGGGTTGGCCGCCGTTGGCATAGCCGACCACGACTCAGTCGAGGGCATCAGGGCAGCGTTGGAGGTGGACGAGAAATACGGCGTCGAGGTCATCCCGGGGATAGAACTGAGCTCTGAGCACGGGGAGACTGAGATTCACATCTTGGGCTATTTCCTCGACTGGGATGACAGGCAGTTCCGGGCCCTGCTTGACACAATCCAAAAGATCAGGCTGTGGCGTGCGGAGGTCATAGTGGGGAAGCTTCAGAGGCTCGGCATCGATATCTCGTTCGAGGAAATTCTATCCGAGGCGAAAGGGGGGTCCATCGGGCGCCCTCACATCGTCAGGGTGATGCTGAGGCACGGGCACGTTAAGACCCCGGACGAAGCGTTCGAGCGGTACCTCCGTTATGGGCGCCCGGCGTACGTGGGGAAATATGAGCTGGGGCTAGAGGACGCAATCAAGTTGATACGAAAACTCAGGGGGGTTCCGGTCCTCGCGCATCCCGTTTTCTCCAATGTGGACGACAGGCTGCCGGAGCTAATCAAAATCGGTCTCAGGGGGATCGAGGCTTATCACAGCAGGCAGGACCAACCCACAAGCAAACGCTATGCGGAGTTTGCCCAGAAATATGGGCTGATAGTGACCGGCGGTAGCGACAGCCACGGGGCGGAGGATCCAATAGGGTGCGTCCGGGTTCCATACGACGTCGTACAGCAACTGAAGTCGGAGCGCAAGTCTATCATGCTCGGCGGGAAAACCCCATGTGGAGGCGAGTAGGTTGGTAAGACAGAGGATACCAGGACACGTGATCACAATCGCCGTGCTGGGGCTGATACTTGTCATAGCAGCGATGGTAGTGATTTTCTGGACTGCGTCCGGTGGGGGGTCGCTTGAGTTAGGCGCAGCGCTTCTGGTAACAGGGGTCATCTTAGCGGTCATCGGCGGCAGGCTCGCGCGCAAGTACGTGAAACTAGGTGGGTAAAACTAAGGTAGTATCCATGATCACAGCTAAGGCAGTCATCTTCGACCTCGACTGCACGCTGGTCGACACCCTAAGGCGATTTTTTGACGTGTTTAATGAGCTACTGGTGGAGCGCGGCGACAAGCCTCTTCAATGGGACAGATTTTTCGAGCGCTACGTCGCGGACACGCTCGATGACGTGATAGCCGCGCCTTCGAGCGAGGGGCGGGAAGAGCGCCTGCACGAGTTCTGGCTCGAGTTCCTCCGCAGGTACCGCGATGGCGACCCCGGCAGCAAGCTCATCCCAGGGGTGAAGGAGGTGCTCGGGCAGCTGCACCGGGATGGCGTTCCAATCGCGGTCATCACGAGCTGCATCGTCCCCACAAACAAACTGAGGAGGGAGCTGGCGGGGCTTGGACTAAACAGATTCGCGAGCGCGGTCGTCACGGCCCAGGATGTGGTGGAAGAGCTGGAGCAAGGACACCACTTCTCAAAGGTCGAGATCCTCAGGCTGGCGGCCGGGAGGCTTGGGGTGGACCCTAGGGAATGCGTGGTCGTTGGCGACTACTGGAACGATATCAGGGACGGCAAGACCCTAGGCGCGCGAACAGTCGCCGTGCTGACGGGGCTGATGCGACGCGAACTCCTGGAAAAGTACGGCCCCGACGTGATCATCGAGAGCGTTCGTGACCTCCCGAAAGTAGTAAAATTTGAAACCAAGGGTTAGTTTGGTGGGATGAAAGTGGTAAGAATTGACGGCACAAGCTTTGGAAGTATCACCGTGGATGGTAAACGCTACCCACACGATGTCTGGATATTCGCCGATGGTTCAATCAGACGGCGGGACCGAGACCACGAGTTCACGCTGGATGAGCTCGACCTCCTGTTAGATGGAAAACCAGAAGTCGTGGTAGTCGGCACGGGGCAATCAGGCTGCGTCAGAATCAGCGAGGACGCCGCGAGGGAGGCTGGTAGGCGAGGGGTTAAAATAATCAGCGATGTCACTCCCAACGCCCTCAAACAGTACAACGAGGCAGTCAGGGCCAAGCGCAAAGTTGCTGGCGCTTTTCACACAACGTGTTAGGTGTTTCCATGGTTCGAGCATTTATAGGAATAGATATCGACGAAGCTGTAAGGCAGAAACTCGTTGCCGCGCAGGGGCAACTGGCGGCAACGGGGGCGCAGCTCAAGCTCGTCGAAGCCCAGAACATCCATGTGACGGTGAAATTTCTTGGAGAAATCCCTGATGACAAAATTCCAACGGTCGCCGAGGCGCTGGTCAGGGGAGCTGCGGGGACGGGACAGTTCGATATCAGGGTCAAAGGTATAGGAGTATTCCCCAATCCGCACTACATTCGAGTCATATGGGCAGGTGTGGATGAAGGGCGCGATGAACTCATCGACCTACAGCGGAAAATCGATCGCGAGCTGGGGCCGCTTGGTTTCCGTCCGGAGCGGGGTTTCGTACCCCACCTGACAATCGCGCGGGTCAAGACAGCCAAGCAGAAAGAGCGGCTCGCGGCGTTCGTCAAGGAGATGTCGGACGCGGAGTTCGGCGTGACGCGCGCGCAGGCGGTTGAGCTGAAGCAGAGCACGCTGACGCCCAAGGGACCGATTTACGGCACGCTCGCGCGGGCGGAACTAGGTTAATGTCCTATTTAGGACACTGCCATCGCAAGTTTTTTCTTAACTGTCCTATTTGAGACACTTCTCTCCAGGGGGTGTCCTATTTGAGACACGCGGCTATTGCCAACAAATTGACTGTCCTATTTAGGACATCATACTAACTGATGCGCTGTAAAAATTGCCTGATTTCTCTCAGCGTCAGTAGGATTCTATCAGATTCTGAAAATGCCAGTACTTTACCACCTGCCGCACGCACCTGCTTGGCAGCATAGCTCAGCGCGATTAAATCTTGAAACCTCCATACTGAATGCTGCACCATCTGCGCATTCCGATTGAGATAGCGGTTAATCTTTCGCCTCCCGTTGCTTCGGCCATCTAGGTCATATATCAACAAGTACGCCATTCCATCGCCTGTCCTATTTAGGACGCTACGCCACGGGCTTGCCGCCCTGCAGCACGACCTCTTTGCCGCCGTTGCACTCGTCGTAGAGCACCCAGGTCAAGCGCGGCGTGGCCTGCGACATCCGCCTAAGGGTCAGGACCACCTGCAGCCGGTCCCGATCGTCGCGCACCCGGGTGAACCCCCAGCGGGCGCCCCTTGGCTCAAGTTCCGCTAGGATATCCGATTTCTCCCAGAGCTTGATGCGTTCCCAGAAGCTGCGTCGTTCGTTGAACTGCTCCTTGATGGTCCGCAACGCTTGGAGTTCCTCGGGGTCGACGGCCTCGAGGGTCTGGTAGTGGATCAGATTCACTTCTCCCGCCTAGGCTTTGGGTGAAGGTTATTTATAAAGGGATAAATTCCGGGGGCAAGACATACCTGTGTCACCAAACATGGGGCCTAATCCAAGACTTTCTTCGCAGCCCTCCTCACCCTAGCCACATGTCTTGGCTCGGTGAGGACCCGAAGGAAGTAACGCGGCGCATGCCTCCGCTTGAGGGCTAGGGCGATGGGCGACACCTTGGAAAGTCGCTCTAGCTTTCCCTCAGCCAGCACAGGCACCTCGACCTTCTCTAGGCGCGGCTCGGAGATGATGATATCGACGATCGGCACATCCAGGATGACATAGCCTCGCTCAACTCCCGCCTCATCCGCGATTTCGTCCTGCAGCTCCCGGATGCGACGCCACCGGCCATAGCGTCTGATGTATTGCTGCTTCTCGGCGCGGGACAACTCGCGGCGTTCCTCACGATACGCAGGCTTGAATAGCTGGCGGTACCTGAGACGGGCCACGATATCCGCGGGGTACCCTCCAGCCGCGTTCAGATTGTAGATGAGCTCGGAGTCGTTAAGCAGGTAAAAATTGGACATGGTGATGGGACCGCCACGTACGAGCGCGTGGTCGACAGCGTTCGCCAGCATTATCTCGGCCGCCCGCACGGTGTGGTGGAAGTATACCGAAGTGTACATCAGAGCTCGGGCGGTCAGGAACCCCTCCACAGCCTCGATGCCTTTGCTCAGGATGGCCAGGCGCCCCCGATGCATCACGAGTGTCTGCATCAAGCGGTCGATGTCTATCATACCAAGGGCCACCCCCGTGAAGTGGGAATCCCGGAGCAGGTAGTCCATCTGGTCCACGTCGATGTCCCCGTGAATCAGCTGACCCAGATACCGCCGCCGATATCTACCGATCAGCAGCTGGGCCACTTCCCTTGGGTCCACGCCCCACCGCTCGAGCACATCGACCGCGCTGGACACCCTGAGCTCTCGCAGTTTCTTTTGCTCCTCTTCAGAGCAGATGCTGAGCTTACCGCGCAGGATGTCGCCAGTCACCTCAATATGATCCTTCCCAAGATAGTCGGTCATCAGGTACTCGAGGGTGTGGGAGTAAGGGGCGTGGCCGATGTCGTGAAGGGTGGCCGCGGCCGAGAGTAGATTCAGCTCCCCCTTGCTCGGCTTTAGCACTGCGCCCATCCGCCCGACGAGGTGCCCAACCCCCAACGCATGTTCGAATCTGGAGTGGTTCGCGCCGGGGAATGCGAGGTGGGCCAGGCCAAGCTGCCGGATGCCGCGCAGGCGCTGGACCTCAGGGGTGTCGATAAGGTCTAACACCAAGCCGCTGAGGCGCATGCTTCCGTGTACCGGGTCGTGAATGGTTTTCTCCTCAGGCACCTTACCACCCCAACTCTTATCGATTGAGCTGGATGTTCACGCTCCAAGTTTCGATGTGCGCAAGCGGCTAAAACCCTTCCGAAGAATGCTTCCTCACGTCTACCGTTCACGGTGAGGCGGAGGTCACAATTTTTTATGTAGTATTAACAAGTGGGTGGGGATGATATTGAAACCCAAACGTGGAGAGGCAAAAGCCCAACTGACCCTTTTGCTGCCTGACGATGTTCGCCCCAGCCTCAAGCGCCCCCTCGGCCAGCTTTTCTTGAGCATCGCCGCAGCGGCCGAGCACCTGCAAAAGCTCAGCCCGACCAGACTGATTGTAATTGGCGATATAGTTACCGCAGGGTTCCTCGTCGCTGGCGTCAGCCCAGATGTCGCGGTGGTCGATTTCGTTGTGATGCGAGCGCCGGCGGCCGAAAAGGTAAGAAGGCTGATAGATTCCTTTGATGCAAAAGTCATCCGCGTGAAGAACCCCGCAGGAACCATCACACCAGAGTTGCGTAGGGCC
>JASEJC010000024.1 GCA_030016755.1 Candidatus Hodarchaeaceae archaeon
CTGGCGGAGGAGGTGGATTAAAAGCTTGGGCGGAGGTGTTTATTTGAACAGCATCGCGGCAGGCCCCCGAAAACCTTTTAGAGGCTCACCCCAACTGCTACTGTTGGATAAGGAGAAAATACTTGGTGTTATAGCGGAGGAACGAAGCCGGACCTCGAGTGACGCCCAAGCCGTGATTGGATGGAAGTTACAGTTAGATTGCACGCTGATTTTAAGGAGCATGTGGGAACGGACACCATCAGAGTATCGATTGATGAGGACGAGACCGTTGATACCCTGCTGATGAGGCTCAGCCGGAGGTACCCAAAGCTGATCGAGATGGTGCTGGATCCTACGACGGGGGAGGTCCGGGAGAGCTACGATATCCTGCTTAACGGCCAACGGATTCAGCATATCCGTGGGATTCACACAAAGCTCAAGCACAAGGACGAGATCGCGATTTCTCCGCCTGCTGTTAAGGGCAGCGCGGCAGGGTGACTTATCTGGCGTTGGAAAGGTTGGACAGCAGATATAAACACTTAGCAGAACTTCTTGGATAACCTCTCGAGGTCGACTAGAAATTTCATATATTTTTTAAAGTACCAAGTTGCTGGTCCCTAGCAGCACGATCCACTTGAGGTTATTTCTTCATCGAACTGAGCCCAAGCTCGAAGGCGCGGAGGTTCACATCGATGGTCTTCGGCGGGACGTTTTCCTTGATAACTTGCTTGAGCGTTTCAACAGAGATGGGGAGCTTCCCAGTCGCCGCCAGCGCCCCCAGCATCACTATGTTCATCGTCCGGACATTGCCTGCCTGCTGCGCGAGCGAGGTGGCGTCTATCTCGACGATTTTTCCGCCGAGCTTGTCGATAGCGTCTTTTATCGATTCCATGCTTGGGTACTCAGCCCGTCCTATGTTGACGTCAACGGGTAACCACGGGCGGGTATTAGTCAGGAGGAGCCCGCCCTTGCCGAGGAAGTTGGCGATGTTCCTAAGCCCCTCCAGAGGTTCCAGCGCCAGCACGATTTCCGCGCCGTCCTTGGGCACGAGTGGGGCGTGAATCTCCTTGCCTATGCGCACATGGCTCGCGACAGCACCTCCACGCATGGCTGCTCCGAAGGTCTCGCCCACGCGTGCCCGCAGGCCGTCCCTGATTGCTGCTGTTGCGACTATGTGAGATGCCAGGATGCTGCCCTGCCCCCCGACCCCGGCGATTATCAGGTTGAGGTCTGCCATCCCTACCCCTCCGCCCTGATCGCGCCCGTGGGGCAAACTTGGGCGCACATCCCGCAGCCGTTACAGAGGATTGGATCCAGGCCGGCCTTCCCCTCCTTGAAGACCACGCCAGGGCACCCAAAGCTGACGCAAATTTTGCAACCTGTGCATTTGTCCCGGTCGAAAACCATCCGTTTGCCCACGAACTTCTTCTGGCGCTGGGCTTGGAGCGTGCACACATGTCGCGCAACAACGATCGCAAACTTGTCACTCTTGAGAGCCTCTTCGATCGCAGCGGTTGTCGCCTTGAGGTCGTATGGATCTACAACTTTGATGAACTCCACGCCGCAAGCTTTTGCGACCTCCTCTATAGAAAGCACCTTTGTCGCCTCGCCTGTTGCAGTTATCCCGGTAACGGGATTTGGCTGGTGCCCGGTCATAGCGGTCCACGTGTTGTCCATGACAAGGAACAGACCCCGGGCCTTGTTGTAGACTGCGTTGATCACCGCCGGGATGCAGGCGTGGAAGAAGGTTGAGTCCCCGGCCACCCCCACCATCACGCCATCCTTGTACCCGGCATGGAACTGTCCCTGCATCAGCCCCACGCCCCCGCCCATGATGTAGTTGGTGTCGAGGGTTTCGTAGGGGGCCTCGATAGGATAGCGCACGGACTCGGTGGAAAAGCTCGGCTTGTACTCCTTCCCCGCGATGCCATACCCTCCCTGCTCGTAGCACCCGATGTCGCCGTTTACGAGTGGCACCTTCCCCCCCACCTTTCGCAGCGCCTGCTTGAGCGCCCAGTAGCTCCCGAGGTGCGGGCACCCAGCGCAGAGGGTTGACGAGCGCGGGGCCACGAGCTTCTTTATCTCAGCTTGGGCCTGTTCTCTTTGCACATCCTGAGGTAGCTTTCGCTTTGTGAGCTTGGCGATCGCCTGAGCCGCGATGTCTGTGTTTATCTCCCCAACCGCCGGCATTGTCCCGGTCAACCTGCCCAAGATCTTTACCTCAGGGTTGACGTCCTTGGCAAGCGCTTTGACTTGTAGCTCGACCACGGGCTCTCCCTCCTCCACAACAAGCACAGATTTCACGGCCTTCAGCAGTCGGCCAATAAGGCGCTCCGGGATAGGTGCTGGGGTGCCGAGCTTCAAGAATGCTACCTTCCCCTCCAACCCAAGCATTTTGATGGCGTCACGGGCATAGCTCGCCCCGATCCCAGATGCTATGATGCCGCATGATGGCGTCTTTCCAAGCTCCAGCTTATTCCAAGGAAGGGTCTCGACGAGCTTCTTGATCTTGGGCATCTGGTCGTGTAGCCAGCGGTGCTTCTCCACGGCTCCAGGGGGCCCATAAACATTCCAGCGCCACGGGAGCTTCCAGTGCTTGTCGAATACTGGCTTGCGGTCAAGTTTCTGAATTTTTCCTAGCTCGACGTCCCCGGAGGCGTGGGAGATGCGGGTGACCGAGCGAACGAAAACTGGGAGCTCAAGCTGTTCGGAGAGCTCGAAGGCGTAGCATGTCATGTCCTTGGCTTCTTGGGAATTGGAGGGCTCGAGGCAGGGAATCTCCCCATAGAACGCGGCGAAGCGGGTGTCCTGCTCGTTTGAGGAGTAGTGGGCGTCCGGGTCGTCCGCAACCGCGATGACAAAACCGCCCCGCACCCCGCCATAGACGAGCGTCATGAGCATGTCCATGACCCAGTTTAGACCAGCATTTTTCATCGAGGTAATCGCACGCGCCCCAGTGATGGCAGCTCCGGCGGCTACCTCGAAGGCGACCTTCTCGTTGGTCGACCACTCCGCATGGAAACCGAGCTTGGGCGCGGCGAGCGCGAGCGTCTCCAAAATTTCTGATGCGGGTGTCCCTGGGTAGGAGGCGGCGACCCCCACTCCTGCCTCGATAGCACCGCGCGCTATCGCCTCGTTTCCCATCAGCAGGACGCGCTTGCCCGGAGCGTCCTCCACAATGAGGTCGGCTATCTTTGCCAAGTTGACACCTCATTTTTGTGCGGTTGCCATGGATTAAAGACTTTTTGTGCCGAGTTTTACCCCTGTTGTGCGGTGTATCTGGTTAACGTGGCGAGCGCTTTGGCACCTCGAACTGGGCAGGAGTACACCGGCAGCCGCAATTCCCTCAGTTTCGCTCGCTCCTCTGTCTCCGCTTTTCCCCCGCCGAGCATCACTGGCACGATCGGCTTTCCGCGTTGGAGGTTCTTGGAGATGACCTCGGCAATGCCCGGCATCGGGTCCCCCACTATCATCAGGATCGAGTCCACCGCGCCAGAGGAGGCGAGGGCCGAGGCCGCGGCGTCGTACATCTCGGAGACCGCGCTTCCGGTGAGGTCAAGCGGGTTTCGGAGGATGCACTCGGGCGGCAGTTTTTCCTTAAGGGCATCTTTCACCTCCACCGGCAGCCCCACCACGTTGAGACCGAGCTCCTCGCAGGCGTCGGTGGCTAGAATCCCCGACCCACCCGAGCTGGTTACGATGGCCACATTTTTCCCAGTCGGTCTCGGCAGCGTGGAGAGGGCCTTACACGCGTCGTAAAAATCCTCCACACTTGAGGCTCTGATAACTCCAGCTTGTCTGAAGGCGGCATCGAAGATCGCGTCCATCCCAGCGAGCGACCGGGTGTGGGATTTCACGGCCTCCGCGCCTTTTGCCGTCCTCCCACCCTTGAGCACTAGGACAGGTTTCCTCCGCGCAGCCTTCCTCGCGACTTCCACGAACTTCCGCCCGTCGCGCGTGCCCTCGATGTAAAGTGCTATCACTTTGGTTTCTGGATCCTCCGCTAGGTATTCAAGCAGCTCTATCTCGTCGACGTCGCACTTGTTGCCGAGAGCGACCAACTTCGAAATTCCTATTCCGTCTTCCTCGGCCCAGCAGGCGAGCGCCGCGAGCACGGTGCCACTCTGGGAAATCACGGAGATCGGTCCTTTTACGCGCACGAGGGGCCAGCTCGCGCAGAGACCGACGGCGCTGCTGTTGACCCCTTGGCAGTTTGGTCCGATCACTCGGATGCCGGCCTTGCGCGCGGCCTCAACCAGCTGGCGCTCGAGCTGCGCCCCAGCCTCTCCCGTCTCGCTGAATCCCCCAGAAATCACAACTGCCGCTTTGACCCCCTTCGCGCTGCAGTCCGAGATCACTGAAGGCACAAACCGCGCCGGCACGATGACGACAGCGAGTTCGACCCCCTCAGGAACATCTTTGACCGAGGGGTAGCACTTGAGCCCGAGAACTTCATCGGCTTTCGGGTTGATCGGGTAGAGCTTGCCCTTGAAACCCGCATCCAAAATATTCTTCAGAATTTCGTGGCCGAGCTTCCCGGGCTCGCGCGATGCACCGATCACCGCGACGCTTGAGGGCTCGAACAAACTTTTCAACATCATCACTTCACCGGCCAGTCCGAACCTATCTTTAAACCCAAGCGCTTATCCACTTCGAGCCCAGCTTCCTGCGCCCTTTCCACGATTTCTGTTTCGTCGATGGTTTTAAGTTCACGCCCCTCCATCACGATTTTCCCATCGATGATCACGGTGTCGACATCGCCCCCGTTCGCGGCGTACACAAGGTTCGAGATAGGGTTTCGCACGGGGACGAGGTGGGGTTTGCGCTGGTCGACAACGATCAGGTCTGCGAGCTTCCCGGGTTCCAGCGACCCCAGCTCCTTGCACCAGAGGGTCGCGCGCGCACCGTTCACGGTAGCCATCTCAAGCACTTGTTCGGCGGGAAGCACCTTTGGGTCCAGCAGGCGCGCCTTGTGGATTATGGCCGCCAGCTTCATCTCTCGAATCATATCATAGCAGTTGTTGCTCGGCCCACCATCACAACCTAGGCTCACGTTAACACCAGCCTTGAGCATCTCGGGGATTGGGGCGAACCCCGAGGCAAGCTTCAGGTTGCTCGCGGGGCAGTGGCAGACGGTGCCCTTGGTCTCGCGGAGGATCTTGAAATCCTTTTGCGGGATCCAGACCCCGTGGGCGTAGATCACGTGGGGGCCGACCACGCCGCAGTGCCGCATGAACTCCATTGGGGTCATCTTGAATTCCTTCCGCATGTACGCGATGTCCTGCTGCACTTCGCCGAGGTGGATCGTGATCCCAGTGTGATTTTTACGTGCGTTCTCTGCTATCTTTTGGTAGAATTCAACCGTGCAGCCTCCAGGCGTGCGAGCGCCGAACCAGATGTGAATCCTGTTGTTCGCCTTGCCGTGCCACTTGCGAATCATCTCGAGGGTTTGGCGCATCGTGGTCTCACCGTCCTCGACCATGCTTTCGACTATCGCATCCGGCACGTCGGCATATCCTCGCAGGTTCATGAGCTTTTTTGAAAGGGCGGCGCGGATCCCAACGGCATCGATGACCCCAGCGATCTCGTTGAAACCATAGCGCCAATGTAGGCCACTCTCGACAAAACATGTGGTGCCGGATTTGATCATCTCGATACAACAGAGTTTGGCGCTTAGCTCACCGACCTTAGGGGAGTAAGTGCCCTGCATGGGATGGACCCGCTCCCGCAACCATGCCACTAGAGATAGATCGTCGGCACAACCGCGGAGCAAAGCCTGCGCCAAATGGACGTGACAGTCGACGAGCCCCGGGAGGATGAGTTTCCCCGCGCAGTCTAGCTCGATGTCGGCCTTGTATTTGGGTTTGATTTTTTCAGTTTTATCAACACCGACAATTCTATTGCTCTCGATGGCCACGGCCCCGTCTTTTATTATCTCACGGCGCGCGTTCATCGTCGCGACCGTGGCATGGGTGAGCACGATATCAGCCATGGTTTTGACCTAGGATAATAACCCGCCCAAAATTTAAATAGCTGGGGGGCGAAGTTAGCGAGTGGCTGGCCAGATGAAGCTGCCGAAATTTGTCGCTATTATTGTAAATTTACAAACCATTTAAAGAGTCCCTAGACGCAGTCAGATAACCTATTTGAGCAAGTTTTTGGGCACTTTTTTGCCGTTCGTTCAAGGGGCACCGAAAGTAATCTTGAGAGGCTCTACCTCATATTCCATACGTGATTACTCGAGCACCGTAGCCACAGAATTTTAGCTGCCTGCAGCCCCTGCAGAGAGCGTAGAGTCCCTTCATGTCCCCACGCTGCGCCAACTCTTTGGCTGGGTCGCACGCATCGGTTCTGAACTCCCGCGCGGTGCCAAATGCCAGCAGGGTGATGGTTTTGGTTATACCGTCAACTTTATGGAGTTTTTCCGGAATCACCTTCACGAGCTTGTCGAACGTGTCGGTCTCAACCTTCGCCACAATTGCATAGGGGCCGGCCACCGAATATGCCTCGACAACCTCGTCTATCTCGAGCAGCTTGTCGAGCACCTCCTCTATCCGCCCGAGCTCGGTGTTCAACAGGACGAACGCGACTGGCATCTATATCTCCTACTCGAAGGCGAACAGGGTCAGGGTGTTCTTGACCCCGTCTATCTTGTGGACCTTCTGGGTCACTGCCTCGGCAACCTTCTCGAACTTGTCCGCCTGCAGCTTCACCACGATGTCGTGCGGCCCGGCGACGGTGTAGGCCTCCACGACCCCCTCGGTCCGCTTCAGCGTGCTCAGGATGTCGCGGACCTTCCCGACATCGGCGTCCACAAGGACAAATGCTACCGGCATGCCTTCACCTCCTTCAGACCTTTGGCACCTTCGCCAGCGCCTCCTTGACCAATTCAGCGGGATATTCATAGTCGATTAGTTTACCAGTTAAGTATTCCTCATAAGCTCGGAGATCAAAATGCCCGTGCCCACTGTTGTTAAATAGAATAACTTTCGCCTCCCCCGTCTTTTTGCATCTTAGTGCCTCATCTATGACACCTTTTACAGCATGCGCAGTTTCAGGGGCCACAACAAAGCCTTCCGCTTGAGCGAAAATCTGAGCTGCTTTAAACACCTCATTCTGATGGTAAGCCGCCGCTTCCATGTATCCTTCGTGAGTAAGTTTGCAAAGTAATGGAGCGTCGCCGTGGTACCTTAAACCACCGGAATGTATGGGCGGGGGCACGAAGGTGTGGCCGAGCGTGTACATCTTGAGTAGCGGGGTCGTCGCCGCGGCGTCCCCGAAATCATACATATAGGGCCCCTTCGTCAGCGTTGGGCATGCCTTGGGCTCACACGAGACGGCCCGCAACTCCGGCTTCTTCCCCGTGAGCTTGTCAGCGAGGAACGGAAACACCAAACCAGAGAAATTACTCCCCCCACCCACACAACCAAACACAACATCTGGATAATCACCGATGACCTCAAGCTGCTTCTTCGCCTCGAGCCCGACAACGGTCTGGTGGAGCAGCACGTGGTTGAGCACGCTTCCGAGCGAGTACTTAGTGTCCTCGTGAGTCGCGGCGTCCTCGATTGCCTCAGAAATGGCTATCCCTAAGCTGCCGGGACACTTGGGATCATCTTGTAATACCCTCCTGCCGTACTGCGTGCGCTCGCTGGGGCTCGGGATGCACTCCGCCCCCCAAGTCTCCATCAGGATGCGGCGGTAGGGCTTCTGCTCGTAGCTGACCTTGACCATGTAAATCGTGCACTTCAGACCGAACAGGAGGGTGCCGAAAGCAAGCGCGCTCCCCCACTGCCCCGCGCCGGTTTCTGTCGTGAGACGTGTGACGCCTTCCTTCATGTTGTAGTATGCCTGAGCAACAGCGGTGTTCGGCTTGTGGCTCCCGGGAGGGCTGACCCCTTCCCACTTGTAGTAAATTTTAGCCGGGGTCTTCAGCGCTTTCTCCAACCTTCGAGCGCGATACAGGGGAGTTGGACGCCACAAGCGGTACACATCCCTAACTTCCTCGGGAATAGGGATCCAACGCTCGCGACTGACCTCCTGCTTGATCAGCTCCATGGGGAAAATTGGGGCCAATGCCTCAGGGCCAATTGGCTCCTTCGTCGCGGGGTTAAGGGGTGGGTCGAGAGGAGTCGGCAGGTCGGCTTGGATGTTGTACCATGCTTTCGGGATCTCTTCCTCAGCGAGCAGAAACTTGGTTTGCTCCATTTTCACCCTCCAGCGATACGGTTTTATTTCGAGTATGGTAATTTAAACTTTCGCTGCAAAACCGTAGTGGGTACACATGCTGGAAGCTGTCCTCCAACTTCCGATAGGTTTCATCGTGGCGCTTTCCGGAGCTCTGATTCCTGGACCGCTGCTGGCCTTCGTCATCGCGAAAACACCAGCCTCTGGTCCCAAGACCGGCACCCTTGCCGCGGGCGGGCACATCATGGTCGAGTTCGGGTTGCTCGCGCTGATAGCCCTAGGGCTTGGCACCATCCTAAAAAATCAGTTTTTTCAGTCGATTATCCACGTGGTCGGCGGCATTTCCCTTATCGCACTCGCTTCGATATCATTCGTCGAGTTCAGGGCGACTCATTTGGCACCGAAAAGCGTGACGAAGTATCCCCCCTTGCTGGGCGGAGCCCTCTTCAGCACGGTCTTCAACCCAACCGTCATCCTGTGGTGGGCGACGATCGGCACCGCCATGCTGATGGAAGCGTGGCTGGTCGCGTCCTTGGCGGGGGCGGCATTTTGGATTCTCGGTCACTTCCTCGCCGACCTAGGCTGGTTTTCCCTCGTTTCTTACTCGATAACTAGGGGGAAAACGTTGCTGGGGACAAGCGGACACAAGGCGCTGGTGGTGATGTGTGGATTGATCCTGCTGATTTTTGGGGTGTATTTCTTCGCCCGGTTCCTGCTCGCGCTATTTCAATGAGCGCAGGAACTCGTGGGTTCGCGTGCCCAGCCCCAGCGTTTCGATGCTTAGCAGGTCGGCGGGCTCGTCGATGTCGAGGGCGACGGTCTGGGAGCGATAGATGCGCGGCTTCACCCTTGCCCGGATGGCCTCGCTCACGTGCAATTTTACCACTAGTTAATACTTGTGCCCGCCGTTTTGTGTTATCGGGTTTCCGACACTTGGCTTCAGCGAGAAGGAAATTACCGATCTCCGCGAATTCGTCCAATAATTGGGATCTTCCGTGCACATTTCAGACACTTGCCATTTTTTAGTCTGCTCTCCGCTAGCTCCAACCCGAAGCGCTTGATCAGCAGCTCCCCGCACTCCGGGCAGTAGGTGTTCTCGTAGCGGTGCCCTGGCACGTTGCCAAGGTAGATGAACTCAAGCCCCTCCGACACAGCTATGTCGTGCGCCCGCTCGAGGGTGGAAACGGGTGTAGGTGGCGCGTCGAACTTGTAAGCTGGATAATAGGCGGTGAAGTGGAGCGGGGTTTCCATGCCCGCCTCTCGAAGGTGACGCTTCGCCAGTTCTCGCAGTTGTCCCTCCTGATCGTTGACGCCAGGGATGACCAGATTCACAACTTCCACATGCATGCCGAGCTTTTTCGCCTCGCGCACGTTCCGCCACACGACCTCCACATCGGCACCGCAGAACTTCCGCACGGCCTCGGCATCGCCCTTGACATCTATGCAGAGCGCGTCTAGTCCGGCCTCGTGAAGCATCCGGAGCGCCTTGAGGGTCATGTAGCCGTTGGTCACGAAGGTATTGTAGAGGCCCCGCGCACGAGCTAACTTGAACACGTCGAGCGAGTACTCGAACATGAGAGTCGGCTCGTTAAACGATACACTCGTACCTTGACATCGCTCACGGAGCGTTTGGATAACAAATTGTTCGGGGCTGAGGTAATTGGCATGCTCTGGATCTGGCGGTGATTTGCTGATCGAAAAATTTTGGCACCAAGGGCAAAGATAGTTGCAGCCCCAAGTCCCAATCGTCAGCGCCACGCTTCCGGGCCAGAAGTGGTAGAAGGGCTTCTTCTCGATTGGGTTTGCGGAGATCGAGGAGATGTCGCCGTAGACGAGCGTGTAGAGTTTGCCGCTGACGTTTTTCCGCGTCTTACAGAAGCCAAGCGCGCCCGGCTTGATTTCACATCGCCGCTCGCAGAGATTGCACTGTACTCGATCACCGGGCAACTCCTCAAACAGTAACGCCTGCCTGATGGTGGGCATCTCTGGGTCGGCCATTTTCTTTCCAAATTAATGTGTTCGCAGGTCTTAATTAGAGGAGAGTGGGTTTTGAATTGTTTAGGTAGTGTTATTCGAGTTCCTTGTTTTCCGCCGCTATGACCCTGCCGCCGTAGAGCTCGTATACCGTCACCCTCACGCGGCTGTCGGTGGGGGTCAGCTTGAACCACAGGCGCTCGGCCGCGTAGTTCTCGTTGAGTTCGGCCTCAAATGCAGCGACATCTGGCACGGTCTGGGCCTCAGCATAGACACGATAGGCGATGTGCATCATCCGCCCGTAACGTGGAACTATCCCAGCGTCCAGTTTGACCCCATAGGCTCGCGTCCCCATCACGTGCCTGAAGCTGGCGTCGAGGTAACCGTAGGCACGGAGGCTGCCATCGGGGAGCCATTCGATCAAGAGGGAGTTCTCATCGCTGACCGGCACGAAGATGTTTTCAAAATTTGAGTACGACCAGCCGTTCTCGATGCGCTGGTTGAAATAAGTGCGTAGGCGTTCCTCCACCTTATCCCGATTCTCCCCACGTCGACCCGACTCGTACATCCCGGCCGCGATCGCATCTTTGAGTGCACCGTTGAGTTCGGCTTCGACCGCCGCGGCCACGGCCTTGGTGGTATCGGTCGCCATGCGCTGTTGCAGCGTGTTGAGCTGGCGCCGGTAGCCTGCTTCAAAAGTGTGCAGGGCGGCCACCGAGCAAAGGATAACGAATACGACGAAGATCGCCAGCGTTGCCGCCGCACCCCTCTCTTCACGTATCATAACTATACCTCAGGTTTGAATAGCGTGAGCACAACTTTCATACCCACTATTCTGTTCTCGCCTGCTTCCGCAATTATCTTAGTCCATTTACCCGAAAATATGAACTGCGTTGTTGTGGGGCTAGGCATGTTTACATCGCTCGGGCACAGCTGCATCCAAGAGGTGTTCTCGCGGGTCAGCTCGATCAAGACTGCCCAATTCGGGGGACGTAAGTAGCTAAGTAAATTATCGATCCGCTCGCGGAGATAGTCGCCCGGCATGTCTGTTCTGGTAACGCCTATCAGATTCTCAGCAACTGCTTCAAAAAAGCTGATAGAATAATTCTCCACCCAAGCGAGCTCGAGTGTTTTGTAGAGGTACTCC
>JASEJC010000025.1 GCA_030016755.1 Candidatus Hodarchaeaceae archaeon
TAATCCGATACTCGCGAGCGGTTATCCCACGAAGACCGAGCTTGTGCTTTTTCCCGAGCTCTGCGCCCAAGGACTTTGCAAGCCTCAGCAGGGCATCGTGGGCGCGAACGTATCTCCCAGACTCTATTTCTAGCTGTAAATCCCTCCCCGCCGCGCGCCATTTCACGACATTAGCCGCCTCGGCTTCCTTGCCTTTAGGCGCTCCTTTACTGAGCAGTGGCTTGGCTTTTTTTATAAGTAGGCCTATATCCGCAGTTGCCCGCTTGAGTTCGCCGCTGAAAGTCAGCTTAGCTTTGAGTTCGAATCTCAACCTATCGCCAAACCCTCATAAGTCACTCCCTATGAAAACCTTGCGCCATAGGTAAAAGTGCGAACGTTCGCAATCCCAGCGCGCTCCATTTTCCCGCCGAGGCTTTGGGTGAAGGTTATTTGTTAGGGAGCAACTCTCGACTCCAACTACCGTCTAAGCCAATCTAGATCATGCTTTCAGCAGTAATTGTGCATGCGAGCAAATCATCGAGCGTCGCCAGGAGGGTCTCAATCCTGCCTTCCAGCTCGACCACGCTCACGAGTCGCCGCGCCTTGGCTTTAGTCGACAACCGCAGACCCTCCGGAACCTGCAAGTTGTCCGGCCCGAGCGCGGCTGCCACCGCCTTCGATACCCGCTCATCGCCGTAAACACAGATGACCTCAGCACGGAGTCTCATGGGAGGGCCTCAAAAAGTACCGGGTCTTACTGTACCCACTTCCTCGCCCGTGGGTTTGATCTTCATCGAGCCGATCTGTACCGCCGCGACCTCATCCGCGTTCTTGACTGGTGTGAGCACAACAACGTGACCGCGTTCGTAGTCTATTTTCTCTATTATACCCAAGCCGAGTAACTCGCTCGCATCGTTCACCAAGCCGACAATCAAATTCCGCTCACTGCCTTGTTTTATCACCCTAACTGATCTGAATTTTGACTCAAGCTCTTGGAGAGTTTTGTCGCTGAGCTTCCTCCGCGTCACTAATAACAACCCCTCTGGGATTTTCTCAGCATGGATGACATTTGTCCCCGACTCGAGTGTCTGGGGATCGATTGGCGTGCCAGTGCCCATATAACTACGTTCGAACCTGATCCTGCGAAGATCGAGAACAAGCTTACCGGCGTCTTCAAAATATTTGCTTACCAACATCGCCCGCAGGGCTGCTCGCTCAGCGTGGGATCTTGGTCTCACCTTGGTCGAAACCGGCAATCGTCTTACCCTTGATGGAGGAAGGCTCGCCAGCAGGTGCTCGAGTTCTCGCTCGCGCTGAAGGGCTACTACCATATCTGGGCCTATGAGTTCAAAGGTGTACAGTTGGAGGGCACGCCCTGGGCCGCCGGAGATCCAGCCAGGGGTGTTGACAATTACCAAGTCAGCTTTTTTTAGCCCGTGCTCCACCAACCACTTCATTCCCACGACGAATTCCAGCATGTGCCCCGAGGGCGACATGGACCCCACAAAGTAAGCATTCGACAGCGGCACCTCATAGAGGAGGGCGACCGGCTGCTCGAAGACCCCGAGCCCCATCGTCGTCGGGGGGCCGATATCAGCCTGCCCCACATCGCTGTCAACTGCCCCCGCCCGTAACCCATGCCTAAGCAGCTTGTTTGAGAGGTAAGTGGTGAAAAACGTCTTGCCCACGTCGACGTTCCCCATCACAAGTATCGTCTTGGGTCTGCGCTGAATGACCTCAGAGATGAGCGTGTCCCACTCTTTGGGAATCGTCCGCTCAGACAACTGTTCGATTTTTCCTTCCTGCCCCAACGTGTACTCGATTAGCGCCTCGCCCTCGGCCTCGAGCGGGACTGACTTCGAGCGGGGGATCACCACCTTGCTTCCTTTTCCCTGCAGGCCGCCGCTTACCGACACCTCGCCCTCTTTCACCTCCAGGCTCAACTGCCCCTCGAGCCTGACCACATCCCCGCGTTTGAACTTGAGTTCTGGCAAGCTAGCACCTCACTCCACTTCGAAATCCAAGGTCGGCCACTCCTTCTCAATGACATCACGCATGATGCGCTTCGCTTTCCCCACCGCCTCCTTTTGCACCACCACCTTTTCGGCGAGGCTGGAGACATTCAGTTGTTTGGACTCCGCAAGTTTGATCTCCTTCGGGTTGACCTCGGCCACCTTGCCTGACACGATCTGCCCGTCCTTCAGGGAAAAGATGACCTCATCCCCCACCCCCAGCTTGTCCACCTCTACAGGCTGAACGACCTTCGGCAAACACATCGTGATGATACCGGGGTAAATCGGGATTTTTTTGTAGAGGTCCTTGAGTTCTGAGAGGATAGCGTCGAGTGCAGCAGGGTCGCCGTGGTGATGCTCGCAGAGCTCCAACATCAGCTCTACCAGCTTCTGAAATTCGCTCTGTTCTAGGGTCATCAACGCCCCAGATTGATTTATTACACTAACTTAAAAGAAACCCCTTGCTGAGCCTATTAACCAAACATTGTTGTACATAATCCTGCATGGGCGTCATGAACCGTGAGTTAACCCTAACGACCTAGCCCTTTCCATCTCTTCCAGCGTGGCCTTCCCGCGGTCCAGCACTTCCGCCAATCTCACCATCTCCTGGACCATCGATATCAATTCGTGCATCACCGCATACATCGGCACGGGCTTGTCGGCCAAGCACTCGGCAGCACGAGCGTGGCCCCCGCCCCCTACCCCCTCCTGTCCTGGGTAAAGCTCTCGGAGACGGGTTGCGAGCTGGGAACACATCGAGCCACAGTCTATCACCCCCCCGCCGCCCCGCATCGAGATGTGGACTCCGCGCTCCTTGGGGCAGAAGATGATTATCATTGAGTGGGGGTGACCGCCCGCCCGCTTGAGGGCGTCCATACGGGTGGATGCGACAAACGGCAGGATTGCAGGAAAAGGCGCCGCCCGCATGGCCTCCGTCTCTTCCGCAAACACCATATAAACCCCGACGCCACAAATCTCCCCTAAAAAGACCGCGTTTTCCACCCTGCCGCTAAGCAGTGCCCAATCGGACTTGTACATATCAAACACGCGGGAAAGTATTCTGCTCTTCGGCCCCCCGCCAAGCATGTCGTTGACCGAGCTAAATTTCTCAGGCCGAGCGCCACGCTCCGAGAGTTCGAACAGAAAGTCGTAGACGAGCTCCGGGCCGTACGGAATATCGGTGCCCAAGACCTGATTGTAGAGGTGAGCCAGACATCCCGCATGCAACACCTCAGCGAGCTGATTCACAAGCACCGTACGCTCCCTGTCCACTAGATCGTACATCGTTGGTCGATCGGCCTTGAACCTGAACGCTAGCGGGAACTCTTCCATGCTCTGCTCGATGAACGGGCGGGCAAAATCGGTATACGACTTCTGCACTGGGTCAAACGCGAAATCCCCGCGGCATCCCAAGAGCACGGCGAAATCGTCGTAAACATCCGTGGGGCCAAGCTTCGTGGCTAGCATGTGGCAGAGAAGGGATGCTGCGGATGCGTACTCCGAAATTTCAACGGTGGGGTTGAACACTGTGCAGCGCTTTGGCATACCGTCGAGTTGGTGATGGTCTATTATCAGGACTTGGTCAACGTGTTTCAGGAAATCATCGTAGAAAGAGAAGGTGCCTTTGTCCGTGAGCAGGAGTAAGTCAAACTTGCCCTCTTTTTCCAGCACTTCTACCAGGGCCTCCTCCCACAGCTTGAAATGTGACGGGAGCTTGACGACGACCTCCGCGCCCAGCTGGCGCTCCAGCAGCCGTTTGGCGATGAAGGCGCTCGTGATGCCGTCGAGATCGTGATGGGAGAAGTTTAGGACTCGTGGGTGCTTGCGCTGGCTGAGCTTTTCAAGCATCCCGACCGCGCTCGCGAACCCGGGGTCCGTCTCGAAGAGCTGCTGGACTTGCTCCGCGTAGTTCATCCACCGCCTCCCGAGAGCGTTTGGTCAAGTTTCGCTATAAATTCATCCATCCGTTCTCGCGGTATCCGGGCCGCTGCTGCCACATCGTGACCCCCTCCATAACCGCCAACATCCGCCGCCGTCTTCGCTAGTGCCCGCCCGATATCTATTCCCTGCATCGCAAGCCCAGGGGTACTCCTAGCTGAAATCTTGAGTCCGCCGGCCATGTTCGCCAAGGCAAGCACTGGTTGATCTGTGGGAATCAGTCCGGATTCAATCGCAAGCGACAAAGCCTCGCCCATCATGGCGGGGTCTATATCATCTCCACAATAGAGGTACCTGAAGGTCGACGTCAGTTTGAAGGATCCCAGTTTTTTGACCAGCCATGCCAGGGCCTTTAACATCTGTTCCTGACGGCTGCTAAGGATGGCGAGGGCATCTGCCTGCGCAACCTGGTCGCCCGCCGCTACCGCAAACCCAATTTCTGGTTTTTGGAGGTTGCCGCATGCATCCAACAGCGCCGCATATTCCCTCAAGTCCCGAGGGCCCACCAAGTCAGCAGTAGCTATCGCATAGAGTGTGCCCCAAAGCGTGTGGGCGAACTCCTCGTTGGTCGCGAGCGGCCCCACCCGGGCAAATATCCCATCCGCCAGCCTCCGTTCGACCTCAAACCCAAGTTCGGAAAGCAAGCTTGAGTGCGGGATGCCGAGGGTGTCGACGAGGGAGCGGCATGCAGCCAGGTTCCCAGACAGCCCCACGATGTACGGCCTTGTCGACGACCTCAGACACTCCACGACGGGGCTCAGGGTGCGTCCCACCAGCCTCAGTCCCTCGCTCTGGTACAGAAGCCCGAGGTCCACCGCCCGCTTGACCAAGGTATCGTTGGCCCCAGTGAAACCCGAGAAAAACTCCTGGCGGTCCCCTATCGCCCCGACCACCGCAAGCCCAGCCAGTGACCTAAAACGCAAATCAAGTTGCTCGACTATTGAGTACACGGCGCCGCTTGAGCTGACATCCTTGGCACCGTTGAGCCCGCACGTGTGGGGGTTTATGTAAGCTAAATTGGGGTGTTCGGGAAACTCCCCGGGGTGGTGGTCAATCACCAAAACATCGCGCTTCTTGCTGAGGATGGACTTGTGGATGGTCTCGATCTGGGCGCTGCCTTGGTCGACGAAGATAAACATGTCGTGATCCTCCTTCGCAAGCTCCGATATCTGGTCGGATGACATGGGGCGTGAAAATATTATGCTGAACGGCACGTTGTAAAAATAAAGACATCTGGCGAGAATGGCTGCCGCAGCTATTCCGTCGGCATCGGTGTGCGAGATCACTTTGATGTGGACGTTGCCATCGAGCCTTGGCTTCAAAAACGCAGCTGCTTCCTCAGCCGCCCGCTGGAACCTCCTGATTTCAGCCCGCCCCACGCTGGAACCTCCTTTAACTTTATCTTTTCACTTATTTAGCAGAGACTATTAACGCTGCCGCAGAAATCACAAAAAGCTCGCCGCTACGCACGCACGAGCAATGCCGCCCGTTCCCGGTCATATCTCCAGTCCGCGGGCAACGTCCCTTTGCGCTTGTAGTAGCTTGCCAGCTTGTTTATTCTCGCCTCGATTATCTCGAGCGAGCGCTTAATACCGAGATCCTTGGGGTTGCGCCCTAGGTGATCGTATAATTTAACTGCCCTGAGAATCACCCTCATCAGGTCTTCTGGGAGCTCTGCCTTTACGCCGTGCGCATCTATGATTTGTTTCACGCTCTTACCCGTAGCATCCTTGACGCTGGGTACCGCGTGCTGGTCCCTGAGGATCAAGCCTATCCTGCTAGGCGGGACACCATCCTTTGCAAGCCTCACCACCAAATCTTCAACCTCGCTCGCCGACAGCTCGCTGACGCGCGCCGAACTAGTGTGCCTGCCTGCCATTCGCTCGCCCTCAGGCCTTCTCCCTTTGTTCGTACCAGCTGAAAAATGCTTCGATTGCCTGAGCTCGGTGGGAGAATTTGTTTTTTTCTGAAATTTCCATCTCCCCAAAAGTTTTGTCCATATTTTCAACCAAAAAAATAGGGTCAAAGCCAAAACCTCGCATACCCCTTGCCTCAGGTGCTATGGTGCCCTTGACCTTTCCCGTGAATACCTCGGGTCTCTGCCCCGGCTCACAGTACCCGACAGCCGACCTGAACTCGGCCCGCCTATCGGTTTCACCCGCCATCAGTTTGAGCAGGCCTTCGTTGCCCAGCGTGCGGAAGACGAAGTTCGAGTAGGGGCCGGGGAAACCTCGGAGCGCTTGAACGAACAGACCCGCATCCTCGACGAAACACGGCTGTTTGAGCAAGGCACAGGCCTGTTGAGCGCTTGGGCGTACCACATCTTCGAGATTGTCCGCTTGAATCTCTATGTAGGGCGTGCCGCGGTGCTCGAGCTCGATGCCGTGCCGCGCTGCCAGCTCGCTAACTTCCTCGAACTTGTGCCGATTGCTCGTGACAAAAATTAGTGCCACGCTCGCTCCTCCTTCGGCACGTAACGCCCACGACGCCCTATCTCCTCGGCACGCTTGATCACCTCTTCCGCCCCCCGCCCAAATTCTCGCCTGTATCCCGATAAAACCGCGCGATATGCCTCGTCGGTTATTCTGAAGTGGATGCTCTGGAGGGCGCGCCTGAGGAGGTGTAGATCTACGCCGCGGGCCTCAAGTGATGGGTTGTACTCGCCTAACCCGAAATCCACGAAGTAAACCTTGTCCTCGCGAGTCAGGATCATGTTCGAGGTCGTTAGGTCGCCGTGCACGATGCCAGCGCGGTGCAGACGGGCGACCTGTCTGCCTATGAGTTCGCAGAGTTTCCGTCTCGCTTTAGGCTTTAATTTATCCAACACGAGCTTCACCTGCCTGCCATCGACAAACTCCATCACGATTCGCATGTCCACCCGGTCGACCTCGTAGACGAGCGGAGTAGGAACCCCGGCCCGCTTGGCATCCGCAAAAAGTTTCGACTCAAGTGCCGTCCTCGACTCGCGAAGATGTCCGTCGATTTCGGAGATGCGGTAGCGCTTGCGGATGCGGTGTTTGATCACGACCTTGCCCTCGCCTGCGCGGTGCAATACACTTGCGAAAGGTTCAAGGTATAGGTTGGCCTCAGCTCCCTTTTTAATCAACGCCATACGACATCGACCTCATCGGTGCGCCATCTCTGTTTTACCACGGTTTCCTCTAACCTATGCCTCACACCGTGCTTGTAAGCCAAGATGCCGGCCCAACTTATCATGGCTCCATTGTCGACCGAGAGCTTCATGGGCGGAGCAAAAAACTTCGACTTGTGTTCGCTTGCCATGAGCCTAAGCATTTCCTTTAACCTCTTGTTGGCCGCCACACCTCCCGTTAACATGACTTCCTTTTTCTCGGTATGTGCGACCGCCCGCTCGGTAACTTCCACGAGGGCGGCGAACGCTGTTTCCTGAAGGCTAAAACACAGATCACGCAAATCAGCGCCGGCGCGGTGTTTTCTCACGGCTTCGGTCATTAACCCCGAGAAGGAAAGATCCATCCCTTTCACGACGTATGGCAACGGGATGTAGTGCTTGCCATCGCGCGCGAGCCGTTCGACGTTTGGCCCACCCGGGTGCGGAATACCAACCTCTCGAGCAAAGACATCTAAACAATTGCCCACTGGGATGTCAAGCGTCTCGCCGAAAACGCGGTAGCGGCCGGCGTCGAAAGCTATGACCTGCGTGTTGCCGCCGCTCACATAGAGAGTGACCGGATCTCTGGCCCCCTCCGTCAAACGGCCAATTTCGACATGAGCGATACAATGGTTCACCCCTAAAATAGGGATATCAAGCCAAACTGCTAGGGCCCTCGCTGCTGTGGCTGCCGTGCGGAGCGCCGGCCCCAAGCCTGGGCCCTGCGAAAACGCGACCAGATCAATTTCATCAAGACTAACATCCGCTTCACGCAACGCCTCATCTAAAACTGTCCTTGCATTTGCAGCATGAAATCGTGCTGCCTCGCGAGGATGAATTCCACCGCGCTCGGGCACGTAGGTTTTTGAGGCGTTCGCCACCACCTCGCCCTTTGAACTCACGATGCCAACGCCGAATGTATGCGCGGTGCCCTCGATTCCCAAACACAACATTTTGAACCCTAAACACTCTCTTCTTCAGCTCCTTATAGAAGTTGATTTCGCTAGCTATCGCTAACCCAGCGGAAATGCTAAAGTCTTAGAGTAAAAGAACCTTACTCCGTAACGACTTCAGCTGTCGCAAACCTTCGCCGCACCGCCGTGATGCGGACCTTTACTTCATCCCCAGGGTTTGCCCCGGGTACGAAAACCACGAAGCCCTGAACGCGGGCGAGCCCGTCTCCGCCCTTGCCCTTCGCCTCGATCTTCACCGTGTGGACATCGCCGACGTTCACTGGAGCAGGTGGCCCCCTTCTCTCTCTAGGTCTGTACACCCCTTCAACTCCTTTTGATTGCGGGTAAACGTGGGTGGTTATGCTCTTAAGGCTTGCCCGCTTAGGGTTTCACTATTCTAACTACGGCCAGTAGGAGGACGACCCCAAGCAACATTTTTAGGAAGGTTTCACCCGCGACGAGAACTAGCGTTGCCCCCACATAAGCGCCGACCACCGACGGTATCCCCATCGCGATGCACGTGTAAATTACGCTCCGGCTTACGTGACCCATCCGCTTATGCTTGAGCGCCCCGGCGGCGACCGCTGAGATGGATACCGCTAGGCTCGTGGTCCCAGCTATTTTGATCGGCTGGCCGAAGAGGTAAATCAAGGGGGGGATACGGAGCTCACCGCCTGCAACACCGAGCGACCCACACACGACCCCAATCAACAGACCAAGCACCGCACCGAAAGCCAGCATCCCCATTGAATATCCAACGACGACCCCATCCGCGGGCTCGACCACGAGCGCGCCGTGAATCATTTTTAACCCGAGCCCGATGAGGAGGGCGCCTACCGCGTACTTGAGGTACTTCTCTTTCACCTTGCCCGTGAGCGCTGCACCCCCGTATGCTCCAAAAATCGATCCAATGCTCATCGCGACGATTAAACTGATGGTTCTAGGATCAAACACCCCCGTCAGCAAGCGCGTTGTAAGCCCAACTGTAACTGTTAAAATTCCTATCACGAGATTTGCCGCGGCAGCTATCGCCACGGGGAATCCCAGCAGTACAATCAATACAGGTAACCTGAACTCACCTCCACCTACCCCAAGCAAGCCAGCGGTCAAGCCGATCAAGAGGCCGAAAAAAGAGGCGATGAGAAGCTTCCTCAAAATCGGGGTTGGATTAGGGTCTGCCTTGCTTTTTTTCGTCTGCATTTCCTCACCCAGCGAACATCACCCAACGCTATAGCTTAAAAATTACCTAAAATTAACTAATGATGTTTAACATAGATAGATTCCAATTTCCGTCGACGATTTAAGCGAAACCACCAAACGAATTACGGCGACTTGATGTTCTTCAAGCGAATTTTTAGAAAGCCCCCGCCACCAGAACCAGCGGTGGAGAAATTATCCTTGGCTGACCTTCACAAACGGGTGGAGAAGCTCAAGGTAGAAAAGCTAGAAAAAGCAAAGCCCCAGCTCAAAGCCGTGCTCGATGAGACGGCCAAGCAGTGCGAGGCA
This sequence comes from Candidatus Hodarchaeaceae archaeon, assembly GCA_030016755.1. Lineage (GTDB taxonomy): Archaea > Hadarchaeota > Hadarchaeia > Hadarchaeales > Hadarchaeaceae > JASEJC01. The sequence continues at coordinate 9,519 of JASEJC010000025.1, forward strand.
CTTCTAAACGAGCTGAAAACACTCTCAGGCGCCAAACCCACGGAGGAGGTCCACCCGGGACTGATGAAGAGTGCTACCGAAGCTAGAAAACTTCTCATAGAAAAGATGACTCGGACGCTTGCTGATATCAAACCCCCCTCAGAATTCTCGACCACTGCCCTCGCCGCCTTCGACGGTAAACTAACGAAGGCAGCCAACCTCACTACTGACGCTGTGGTCACTCACGGGCGTTATGTACGAACAGTCTTTGAACCAGGATTTGCACCGGTCCAGTCGCGCCTGCGGGGGCTGCACGAACAGATCAGGCAATCCCACACCATCATCGAGGGGGTTATCCATGAAAGCAAAACCTTGGACCAGATTTTGTCTGAGGTAGACTCCTTGACAGGGCTTGTCGAGAATGCCGAAAGAACGCAGGATGATATCAAATCGCTAGAGGGGCAAACAAAAGAGATTGGGGATGCGCTGAAGGAAAAAAGGGATCGGCTAGCCGAGCTTACGTCCAGCGAGGAGTTCAAGCGCGCCACAGACTCAGCGCGGCAAGTCGACCAGATCAAGCAGGAGATAAACCGCGTAAAGAGCGAGGCGGTTAGCGCCTTTTCTGATCTCAACCGGCCCTTGAGGAAGCTGGAGAAACTCGTTGCTTCTGGCGGGCATCAAATGGATCGTGAGCTGATAAAGGCGCTCAAATCCTGCATTGACAACCCCACCGAAATCATCTTCTCCGACGAAAAAATATCGGCCGCTGAGGCGTTGCTGCGGGAAACTTCCAAACTCCTCTCTGAGCGCAAGATAGACCTAAGCGATCGAGAAAGGAGAAAAAAACTTGAAAGAGCCCAAAAACTTGCTGCTGGTTTGAGTGGGTACAAAAAACGTCTCGATAGCTTGAACCAAAAGCTGGAAGCTCACGCACATGCCATGGCGCACCCTGTCCAGAAACACGTGGCTGAACTCGAGCAGTCCATTAGCCAACACGAATCAAAGCTTAAACAGACAAAAACAGAGATCGAGGAACTTGAGTGCAAACTCAAACGGATGAAGGACGAGATCGAGGAAAAACGTGTGAAGCTCGAGGGGCTGGCGAGCGAAATTCTCGGCACGAAAGTTGAGCTCACTTTTTGAAGTCCGTGTATCCACACTTGCCGCACGCCCAACGGTTCTCGTGCTCAGCCATGAAGACCCCTGGGCCACATCTAGGACACTGAGGGCGCAGCCGCCTCAGCTTTTCGCCCTCGAGCTTATAGAGTTTGGACTTTGCAGCCTTAGCTTCCTTTACCAAGTTCCCTACCCTCTAAACCTAACATATCTCTAAATAAAGACGTTTAAGCCGATTTTTGGGGCACTTTTTGCCGCTTGTTCGAGGGGTGCCGAAGGTAATCGAGTTCTCCGTTTTTCGAAGCTTAACGGTGCCCCATTTTATCATGACCATCAGTTATTGACAGCTGTTACTCGCCACCTTCGGCCCCTTCCTTTGGCTTTCCCTTTTCCTCCTTAGCCTTTTCCTCTGCTTTGG
>JASEJC010000026.1 GCA_030016755.1 Candidatus Hodarchaeaceae archaeon
TGAAGAAGGAGATGTTGGCACGGCTCGAGCGCGCGCTTGAGCGGCTTGAGAAATGAGTGCAACTCCCAGGTTGCACTGTAACCCCCCAGTTACACCCCAGCGCGGGAAGGCTTAATATCGAGCTGTCAAAATTTTACTCGGGCCCGTGGTCCAGTGGTTAAGAGGGCTAAACCCTAACAAACACTACCCTCACAAGAATGACTGAGATCGGTAGTTACCGGGGTTCGAATCCCCGCGGGCCCACCATCAACTACAACAACTTGATGAACTCATCCACCGTCAGTTCGGCTTCTCTGATTATCGCTCTTAATGTGCCTTTCGCAATGGTGTCGTGGAGAGGTATCGTCAGCGGCCTCCGGTAAGGATGACGCAGGTGAACATGGCTACCTCTCTGATCTCGCACATAATACCCAAGTTTTATCAGAGCTTTCAAAACATCTTTTCCAGAGACCACAGGAAGCTTGGTCATGCAGTCACTGTTACGGTCACTACCTTAACGTGAGGTTCCGGTTGGATTGGGACACCTTCCTCAGCTAAACACCTAAGGTGAAGCTTGATGGCATCTTTTATGTTTTTTCTTGCTTCTGCCTCGGTTTTGCCTTGAGAGATACACCCCGGCAATGCTGGCACCGTGGCGACATGCCAGCCATCCTCATCGCGTTCTATACGAACTTTGAACTTCATGCTACCACTCATGACAAATTACTCGAGGGCTCTTAAATAGATGTTTGGTGAAAACTGAAAATTCGAATCCCCGCGGGCCCACCACTCACTTGAATCTCAACCCACTAAAATAGATGCATCGCTTCGGCGATATCTTGGGCAAGAGCTTCGGTTTCTCGACAAGCTCGGCTTTTACATCGCGCACCACAACCACGGGCATCCGCTCGTTCCCCTCCCCCATCACGACCTGCGCGGCGGTCGCGAGCTGGTCGGCAATGGCGCGGAAGGTAATCCTGAGAGGTTTGCCGTAGAGGTCAGGCTGCCCCCTGCAGTCTATTACTGGCTCCATCCCCGCCACGCCGATTGCCTGTCCAACTGTTCCGAGCCTGAGGGGCTTGACGCTACTGTCAGAGATTATCACCCCGATCATGGCATTGGCCTTGCTCGCGAGCGCCAGCCGAAGTTTCTCCGCCGCTCGGTCGGGTTTGGCTGGCATGAGCACGACATGACCGGGCGGGGCGTTGGATGCGTCGACACCAGCGTTGGCGCAGACAATGCCGTTTTTTACGGTCAGGATCACGCCCTTGCTCACACCAAGAATTTGTCCGGCCTCGCGCAGCACGAGCTCCACAAATTCTAGGGCTTGGCCGCTCTTCGCCGCGATCTTTTTAGCGCGGGCGGACGGGCGGACCTTGGCCAGCTCCATGACCCTGCCCTGCGCAGTGGCGACCACCTTTGAGGACACGACGACGACATCCCCATCGCGGAGGCCGCCAACCTGCTGCGCTGCGTCGAGAATCATCGCTGGCAGGTCATCTCCGGGTTTGACCAGCGGCAGGCTGAGGCCGAGGATTCTCATCCTCTCCCCCCCGCATTTCGAATGGCTTCGGCCAACCGAACCGCTTGGAGCGTTTCCCGCACGTCATGGGTCCGAACCACGCTGGCGCCGTTGAGCACAGCTATCGCAGTCGCCGCGAGCGAGCCTATGAGGCGGTCTTCTGGTCGCGGTAGGTCTAGGACCCCACCGATGAAAGATTTCCGGGAGATCCCGACGCAGATGGGCCGGTTAAGGGATTTCAGTTCGCCTAACCGAGCTAGAATCCTGAGATCTAGGAGGGTCGCAAGATTGTAGGGCTGCCCCTTGAGCGGCCTTCTTGCCCGCAAACCCAAACGCGCTAGCCTCGCCGGCCAGTACCCTATGGCCGGGTCGATGACAACCCGATTGAGCGAGATGCCGTGCTCCCGGCAAATGTTCAAGCTCCCCTTGAGGGCCCGCTTGATTTCTTCGATTTTGTAGACATCGCCTGGAGCATGTTTCGTGGCCATCAGCAACGCGGAGCACCCGGCCCTTGCGATGACCTCAGCCATCTGGGGATCGGCTTTTAGTCCACTTATGTCGTTGACCACAGTCGCCCCCGCCCCAATGGCCGCTTCCGCTATTTCCGCTCGCTGAGTGTCTGCTGAGATCGGGATGTCGAGCTCGCGAGCCAAGGCTCTGATTATTGGGATAAGCTCGTGGCGCTCCCGCTCGGCTGAAATCGGCTTTGACCTTGGCCCCGTGCCCATTGCCCCAACATCGATTACGCTCGCGCCCTGCTCCACCATCTCGCTTGCACGTTTCACCGCTGCGTCCCCACCACAAACAATCGATTCCCTGTAAAACGAGTCGGGGCTCAGGTTCAGCACGGCGATTATCACGGCTGGCCCGCCGTCCGCGATCTCTACTTTACCAAGTTTTGCCATCGCCATCCGAACACCAGACAGACTTGTGCACTAAACGTTAAAATGATGCTCTTAGAGAAATGCTTATGTAGCGCCCATGGGAAAATCCTCTGGGTAATAAGTTGAAGGTTTTAATCCAAGGCTTGGGTGAGGTTCCTGCGACAATCGAGTATGCATTAGAAAAGGAGAGACCAGACCTTACCCACATCATTTGCTCAGAATTCCAAATGAAGAACGTGGCATCGGCTGGCGGGTATACTGAGCCGAGCCAAGTTGTGGTTGAGAGGGCTGCTCGGAAGTACAATACAAAGGTCATTTGGCAGACGTGCGACATCTTCGACATCCGTTCGGTGGGCGAGGCGATAAGTAGGGTTTTCAGGGAGATAAAGCCCGACGACGAGATTGTTATCAACTACACCGGCGGGGCGGCGAGCGTCAAGCTCCTACTGGGAGCAAGCGCGGTCGTTCTTTCCAGAATGCTACCCATCAGGATCGTCTACGCGCTTCGCTATAAGGGCGGAATCGAGGTTTACAAGGACCAGACCGATGAGCTTAAAGCCATCTTTAAACAGCTCTATGAGTTCTTCTAGGGAGATCATGAAGGTTCTCATTCAGGGTTTAGGTGAGGTGCCAGCGACCATCGAGTTCGCCTTCGAGAAGGAGAAGCCAAAGGTAACTTACATTATATGCTCCGAGTACCAGCTGAGAAATATCGCCTACGCCGCCGGTTACACAGAACCAAATGAAACCATTGTCAGAAGGGCGGCCGAGAGATCTAACTCGGAGGTAATTTTCAAACTGTGCGACGTTTTTGATCCAAGTTCCGTATGCGCGTCGATTTCGGAGATTCTTCGAGAGCTGAAACCGGCGGATGAGATAGTGATAAACTACACGGGCGGGGCCGCCAACGTAAAGTTGTTTTTGGGAGCTACCGCTGTTGCGCTATCGAGCTTTCTCCACGTTAGGATCATCTACGCCATTCGCTACAAGGATGGCACCGAAATTTTCAAAGATTATACCGACGACATCAAGGGGATATTCAAAAAACTTTTCGAGTTCTTCTAATCAAGGACGGCCACCTGCAAAATTAACCAACACTAGCAGAGAACTTGTCTGGTGCGATATAGTCACCATATCTCTCTCTAGCGTCCATCAGCCTCTGCCTCTGCTCTTCCAATACCTTGAAGACAATTTCAGGTGTTCCCGGGATTTTCCTGTATATTTTCATTATCCTATCTATCTTCGCCAAGTGCTCTGGGACCCTCAGCGCGAACTGCTTTACATAGTCGCCCTTTGAATATTTCTTGCCGAGCACTTCTTTGAACAACTTTTTGAGGTCCTCGTATCTTGGTATCCGCCCTGTGGGCCTGTCTACCGCGCCGACCTCTCCGTGGACGCGGAGTTCCATCCACTTGTACCAAACTTTTTTGTCCGCCATTTCATTCAGGAATCTCCCCGTGTTTTTGTCTTTTAGGAAATAGTTCACCCCAAAGATGAGCGGAGGGTTTTTCAAATCTTTGCCAAAATCGAGGTTATCTTGGATGTACCTGCCGATCGGGATGGATAGAAAGTCTAGGTTGGACATAGGGTTGGACTCCCTAGCTCCTTCTTTGCCCAAGACGGCGGCCGTCCTCTCGGACTCAAGCGATGCGCCCTTGGTGATAATCCCGTGTACCCAATCAAAAGATTCCTCGACTGGCACTGAGGTGTCAGAGTCCCTCCCCCCATAAACTATGCCACCAACCACAACACCTTTGGGGTCATCAAGTTTCGGGTCCAGGTTACCCAAAAGTTTCATGTCAAGCGTGAATCGTGCGTTTGGGTGCGAGCACGGTATCTCTTTGCCCGCGGCGTCCTTCTTACCAATCCACCACTCGCCAGAATGATTGAAGCCTCTGGCTGGGACTTCCCCATCTTTTCCAATCCAATGGACACCCCCCTTCTCGGTGACTAGAACATTCGAGAATATGATCTCACCCGGGCTGTGGAGTGCCGCCCATAGGATGGGGTCGTCTTTGGAGTTGATTCCCTGGATTATTCCAAAAATCCCCTTTTCCACATTAACCGCCCGTACCTCTCCGCCCTTCTTTCTGAGGTATGCTATGTCATCACCGACGATGTTTTCCCCGTCCAACATCGCGGTGGAGGTTTTTCCGCACAGGGAGGGGAATGCCCCGGTGAAGTAGGTCACTCGGCCCCTTGGGCCATGTACTCCCATTATGAGCATGTGTTCACACAGCCACCCTTCTTTGGATGCACGATTTATCGCCAATCGCATCGCCAGCTTCTTGAGGCCGATGGAGTTGCCGCCGTACTGGGTGTTTGCGCTATATACTGTTTCACCTTGGAGGTCGATGTACACCCGGCGTTTGTCGAGGTTCTTTGATGTTTTCCTTTCGTCGAGCTCTCCCTGGGAATGGACGAACTTGAAGAAACGGGTGCTGGCCCCCCGCCGAACGAACTCCTCGTACGCTTGTCGGTAGAGGAGATCCTCATTGTGGGCAACAAAACTGGAGTCGGTGAGTTGGACACAGAGGATGGAGAACTCAGACCCGATTGGGCCCAAGCAGAAGAAGCGCACGTACATTTCATGACCCTTCATGATGTCCTTGAGGATCTCGTGGATTTCCCTCAACCCCTCTTCCCTGTCAATCGTTTTTATGGGCCCGAGGGCAACGCCTTTGGGGACAAGAATTTTCGTGTGCTCCCTATCCCTCGCTTGGTCGTGGTAGTTGTCGAAATGAACCGTATGGCCATCTATCGCGAGCCCGCTCTCCTCCCCGTCCCTTACCGCTGCTTCTCTGATGTACTTGATGTCATCAGGCGAGTCAGTGCAGACAAACACTCTATCAGGGTTACAGAGTTCAACATACTTGGCGACGAAGCGGCGGAGTTCGGGGTTATCTATTGCTGAGAGCTTTTCGTAATTTTCCTTGTTTAGCCTATTTTTGAGTATTTTTTCCATATTTGTTCCCACTTCATTAAAAAAGTTAAGCTTTTAAGCATTTCTGTTAACATTATGTTAAGTGATAAAATGAGGGATTTGGACAAGAGAATACTACTCCAGCTCATCAAAAACAGTGACCAGCCGGTGAAGGAGATAGCAAAAAAAGTAGGGGCCTCGAGGCAGACGGTCGCTAAGAAAATCGAGCAGTTGAAGGCAGCGGGCGTGATAGATTCGTTCACGGTGAGGCTGAATCCTGAAAAGTTCGGCATCGGCATCAAAGCCTACATCCTGCTGCGCGAGGATCCAAGGAGTGAGCTCAGGAGGAAAAATGAAATAGAGATTAAACAGCTCCATCAAGTCACAGAATTCTATCGGCTTTTCGGAAGGTACAGCGCGGTCTTGGAGGTCCTAGTAGGGGACAGCAAGGAGCTAACCAAACTAGTCAAACGAATTCACGGGCTGAAGGGCGTGAGGGAAACGGAGACCTTTATAGCCCACAGCGCAGCGAAAAATATGCCCGAGGCTCCATTCGTTCATATTTTGAGATCGCCCGAAAAGGGCTAGGCGCGAAAATCAGGTGAGGTCTCCGCACGCACAGAAAACCTCGTGCACGATGTCGTAGAGCTCCCGCATGCCCTCGCCAGTCTTCGCGCTCACCTTCACCACCCTGGCAGCGGGGAGGAGCTCGGGAAGCACCTTCGATAATCTCAACGTCAGGTCTATCATCACCCCTGAGCCTTCTTTCACCACCAGTTTCTCCAAAAGCTCCGTGTCTGTTAGTATTCGATCGATATCAGCCAGCTTGTCCCGCGCCAGGTCCATCTTGTTGAGGACGCCAATTGCTGGCACTCCCAATCTTAGCCCAACCGACAGCCCGAGCAAACGGGTGAACACGAGCCCCGTCGCCTTCGCAGCGATTTCAGCGTCGGTCAGGAAGACTGATATCGTCACGTCCCCCATGAGCTTGGCCATCTCAGGGCCCCCATGGAAGAGGAAAACTTCCATCTGCCCCGGAGTGTCGATGAGTCTGATGTCGGCCTTAATTTTATTTATTCGTCTCGAAAATTCCTTCGCTTTCTGCTCGAGCAGCTCAGAGGCCCGGACCATCGCCCCATTCGGCCCCAAATTTTCGTCACGCATTATCTGACTGATGGTGAAGTGATCGCGAACGTCGAAGTCTGGCTTGAATGGGACGAAATCGCACCCGGGGTCGAGGTTGATGTAGGCAACCTTCTGGTCGGTGTTTTGCTCGATCCACTTGCCGAAAGCTGCGGTCAGCGCGCTCTTGCCCGCGCCTGCGGTGCCGAGCACGATCAGGTTGAGGGGGCGTGACATGCTTTCAACTCGTTACGGATTTCAGATAGTCACGCTTGAATGCTGGTTGGTGTTCAGCAAGCTCCTTCACCATATATGGCCCTTCCCGCCCGTAGCCAAATCGCCGGTAGTAGTTTCGGGTTCCTATCCCAGCGAGCACGATGATTTTGCGGGCATCAAACTCCTCGCGGGAGATCCGCTCCGCCTCACGCAGCAGGCGTTCACCCCAGCCCCGGTGCTGCCACTCGCTCGCTCCTGCCTCCGCACCGACTTTCACGAGCGGGCCGTAAACGTGCAGCTCTCTCACGAGCATCGACTTGACAGCCCTCGCCTCTGGTCTGTGCGCCCGTTGGGATGGTTCTCTCAATCTCAGGAGCCCGATCAGGATGTCCTGCTTCACGTCCTCAAATGAGATGAAGAGCTCCTCTCCCTCGGAGGCGCGGTAGCGTTCGACGACGAGTTTTATGTCATCCGGGTTGGGTTTCAGCCCTAGTTTGTAATGTACGTGCCCGACCTCACGACATCGGATGCACCGACATCTGGCGCCCTCTCGCTTGAGTAGCTCCTGAACCAAAACCCGTAGGTCCCCCCGCTTGACGCCATCGGCTATCAGGTTTGCGGGGATGTCTCGCTGGACCCTCTGGATTCGGACCCAGGGGGGCACTTTCTTTTTTATCTCGGCTATGAGTCGTACAATCTGCTCGAAGGGATAGGGTTTGTACTCGCCCCGCCTCCACATCTCGTAGAGTTTTGTGCCGGGCATGACAAGCGTCGGGTAAATTTTCAAGGCATCTGGTCTGAACCTCTCATCCCCAAAAAGCCTCTCGAAAGTTTCCAAGTCCTGTTCATAGCTGGAGCCCGGCAGGTTAGGCATCATATGATAAACCACCGCGAACCCTGCATCCCTCGCTATCCGTGTCGCGTCTGCAACATCCCCCAGGGTGTGTCCACGATTCACCCGCCAGTAGATCTCATCACTGAGCGTTTGTACTCCCAACTCAACCCGCGTGGCGCCGAGGCGAAGCATCAGGTCGACATGCTGCTCCCTGCACCAGTCTGGCCTAGTTTCGAGCGTGATGTCGCTGTTTTTAATCGCAGCATTTTCAGCCGCAGCTTGAGCCTCATCAATCATCGTGGCATTTGCGCCAGACATAGCGTTCAAACACTGTGTTACAAACCACTCGAGGTGGTCTTGAGGATAGGCGGTCAGAGTACCGCCGAAGATTATCAGTTCTACCTTGTCGACCGTGTGCCCGATTGCGCGGAGCTGCTCGATCCTGCTTTTCACCTGCCCGTAGGGGTCGAAGTTATGTTGGAGTGCTCTTGCAGCGGCTGGCTCCTTGCCAGTGTATGATTGGGAGGTATTTTGGTTTGGACCACCGGGGCAATAGATGCACGGCTCTTCCTTCGGACAGGGGTATGGTTTGGGCATCACCGTGATGACTGAGACACCAGAGATCGAGCGCACGGGCTTCAGCCTGAGCAGCTGGAGAACTTTGCCTTTCTCCTCCATAGTTGCGGCCGCCAAGAGTTCTGAGTTCATGAGCGGCCGGGGTAGGTTAAACTCCCTGCAGACTCGGATTTTGGCCCGAGCGAGTCCGCGTGCGTCGCATATCTCGCCGCTTGATATTTCCTGCAGGATTTCTTTACAGGCCGTCGAAAGGGTGTCCATTCTCTATCCCCTTACTTAATTTACACTTGAGGATATTTTCTTGATGGTGTTCAAATGAAAGTCAAAGATGTTTGTGAAAAGTACGGCCTGCCTGACCAAATCGTGCAAGTGCTGGAAAAATCCGGAATCACGACGCTGTATCCGCCCCAAGTCGACGCGATTAAAAAAGGCGCTCTAAGTGAGAAAAACTTGGTCTTAGCGGTGCCTACAGCGTCAGGCAAGACGCTTGTCGCCGAGTTCTGCATGCTGAAATCTGTGCTCAAGGGGAGCGGCAAATGTCTCTACATTGTGCCGCTCAGGGCGTTGGCAAGTGAAAAATATGACGAGTTTAAGGAGAAATACGGTCCGCTTGGGGTGAAGGTCGGGATAAGCACCGGCGACTTTGATGTAGCCGACCCGAGGCTCGCCCGTTACGACATCCTCGTCGCGACTTCCGAGAAGGTTGACTCCCTGCTCAGGCACCGCGCGAAGTGGCTCGCCGATGTCATCTCGGTGGTGGTGCTCGATGAGGTACACCTGATAGACGACCCCGGGCGCGGCCCCACCCTAGAAATCCTGACCGCCCGGCTCCGACAGGTCAACCCGAAGCTCCAAGTTCTGGCTCTCAGCGCGACGATTAAAAACGCGGATGAGATTGCGGAGTGGCTCGGTGCAGAGCTGGTAAAGAGTGAGTGGCGCCCAGTCCCCCTGAAGAAGGGGGTGTACCATGACGAAAAGATAAAGTTCGACGACGGGAGCAAGCGGGTGGTGAGTACAGAGGTGGGGGATGACCTCGGGGCGCTCGCGATTGACACCGTGCGGGAAGGAGGGCAGGCGTTGGTCTTCGTCAGCACCCGCCGTTCAGCGCAGGCGGCCGCCACGCTTATAGCGAAATATGTTAGAGGAACCCTCGCTACAACAGAGCGCGAGCAACTGGCAGCTGTAGCAAAGGCCGTTGAAGGCGCGCTCGGAGAACCCACGCGAACTTGTCGCCAGCTGGCTGACTGCGTCCGCCAAGGCGTGGCGTTCCATCACGCTGGGCTCCATCACGCCCAACGGAAGGCGGTCGAGGACGCGTTCAGGAAAAATCTGATAAAGGTGATCTGTGCAACCCCAACCCTAGCAGCCGGTGTGAACTTACCCTCGCGCCGGACGATCATCCGTGACTACCGCCGCTACGTCGAGCCGTATGGGTTGGTGTTCATCCCTGTGCTGGAATTCCATCAGATGGCTGGGCGCGCTGGCCGGCCGCAGTACGATGAGTATGGTGAGGCAGTGGTGATTGCCCACAGCAGGCGCGAGGTCGAGGCGCTGTTCAAGGAGTTCATCCGAGCCGAGCCAGAGCGCATAACCTCAAAGCTGGCGACCGAACCAGCGCTCCGGGCCCACGTGCTCGCCGCAATCGCCGCGGGATATGTGAGCGACGCTGGCGGGCTGTTGGAGTTCATGGGGCACACTTTCTTCGCTTACCAGTACAGCGTCGGCGATGTTGAGCGGGTGGTCCAGCGCGTCCTAGATTTCCTGGAGCGGGAGGAGATGATACGCAGGCAGGGTGAGCTTCTGCTCGCCACCCCCTTCGGCGAACGTGTCTCCCGTCTCTACATCGACCCGCTCTCGGCGGTAGTGCTGCGTGACGGCATCAAGAGCATTGCCACGAAGGAGCCGACCGAGTTGAGCCTGCTCCACCTCATCTGCCACACACCTGACATGGGGCTGCTTTACCTCCGCCGGAACGACTACTCCGACCTCGAGCTCATCTACCTCGACCACGCAGACGAGCTGCTCACACCAATCCCGGACCCCCAGCGGGAGCCCGATCGGTTTGAGGGGCTGCTCGCGGAGCTGAAGACCGCGCAGATGATTCAGGCTTGGATAGACGAGGTGAAGGAGGACGATATCCACGAGCGGTTTGGGATTGGGGCAGGGGACATCCGAAGGTCGGCCGACACAGCGGAGTGGCTGCTCTACGCCGCGCACGAGCTCGCGAGCCTCTTCAAGGTCAGGGTGGCGCTGGCCCCGCTCCGAAAGCTGCACGAGCGGGTTAGACATGGAGTCCGAGAGGAACTGTTGGAGTTGGTGCGGTTGCGAGGGATAGGGCGGGTGCGCGGGCGAAGTCTCTTCAGGGCGGGGTATCGGAAGCTAGCGGATATCGAGCGGGCCACCCAGGAGGAGCTCGCGCGGGTACCTTACATCGGTCCCGAAATAGCAAAAAGCATCAAACGGCAGGTCGAACAGGAGATAAACAACGAAAAACTCTCCGCCACATGAACCAAGATTTTATCGCTTGGCGGCTGGTTATAGCACCTTCTCGAACTTTGATTTCACTATCGAATGAGGCTAGCCTACATTTCTTTTCAGATGCGAGCTGGACGATAACCGCATCGGCCCCGTAACCTGTACTTGATAGCAATCAGTTGTGCCTCATCGGCCCTTTTTTTGTTGAGTTC
>JASEJC010000027.1 GCA_030016755.1 Candidatus Hodarchaeaceae archaeon
ATGCCGTGGGCTGCGCCGATGTCTTGGGAATGATAGGAAAAGGGATTGAGGTCGGCTTGGGCACGGATGGAATGAGCTCAGACATGCTCTCTCAAATGAGGTGCGCCTACCTCATCCACCGCCCTGTGAAGAGGGATCCCCGGGTTGCATTTTTGGAAGCACCCACAATGCTCTTGGACAACAATCCTAAAATTGTAAAGAGAGTTGCTGGCTGGAGCGTGGGGGAAATTGCAAAGGGTGCCTTGGCAGACATCATTTTAATTGATTACCTTCCCCCCACCATCTTAAATGAAAGCAACTTCCTAGGCCATCTAATCTTCGGTTTGGTTGATGCAACGGTAGATACGACGATATGTAATGGAAAAATTTTGATGCGGGATAAGAAATTGGTAGGCTTAGACGAGAGATCCATTGCCCAAAGGGCTTCTCAATTGGCTTCAGTGCTTTGGAAGCGTTTCTAGGCGTTTAGAATCTAATCGCCCGCGTTGGGCACACCGAGGCGCAGAGCCCGCAGGTGTAGCATTTGACAGGGTCCACCTTAGCGACCTTCCCCACCACGTGAATCGCTTCGTATGGGCAGTGACGCTCGCATAGCCCGCAGGCAGTGCACTTCGAAGCAATCACCTCAACCGGTTTGGCGGTGGTTCGGAGCGGTTGTTCAGGCAGGTGGCGGAGGGCGATCCCTTTAAAATCGTTTATTGTGTTGTAGCCCTTCGCGCGCATAAACTTCACCATCTCGTCGGCCATGAGCCCGTAGATCCTGTACCCCTTGACGATTGCTGACGTGCACACCTGCACCGCCGAGGCTCCGGCCATGATGAACTCTATCACATCCCTCCCTGTGCTCACTCCCCCCACTCCAATCACCGGTATCTTGACCGCGCGCGCCACATCTGCCACGCATCTGACGGCGAGCGGTTTTATCGCTGGGCCAGAGAGCCAGCCGTAACCTTGGGCGCTCCCCAGCATCGGCATCGCGTTTTCTATGTCAATGGCCAAGCACGGCCCAAGCGTGTTTATCGCCACTATCCCGTCCGCCCCAGCCCCTTCCGCCGCCCGCGCAAACTGGGCCACGTCAAGCACATTAGGGCTAAGCTTCACGAAGACTGGGATTTTCACGGTCTCTTTCGCCGCCTTCGTCGCCTCGATCACCGGAGTCGGGTCGTTGCCCAGGTAATGCGTCGAGAGCTCGAGAGCATCGGCTCCGGCCGCCGCAACCTTCGGCGCGATTTCCCGGATTTCCTCCGCCTTGTACCCGATACTCGCAATCAGGGGCAGGCCCGTCCTTTTTGCCTTGGGGTATTCGTTTTTAATCCACTGCTCAAGCGGGATGTCGCTCCAGAGCTCGGCGTTCAACATGCTGTCCTTGACCTTGATTATACAGGGCCGGGGCACCTGGGCTGGTTTGACGCTCACGGTCTTCGCCACCAACCCGCCAGCGCCACCTGCTGCAACTTTCACCAAGGCATCACCATCCATGACAGTGGGGCCAGCTGCAGGCAAGATGGGGGTCTTGAATTTCAGACCACAAATTTCCACCGAGAGATCCACCACCCTATCCCCTCCTTATCGCGCCGAGCTTCTGCCAGAGTTTTTCCGCCGATTTCCTCGCTACTTTCACAGCTTCTGCCTCATCCATAGTTAGCATTTTCCGGTCGCGCATGAGAACATTCCCTCCGACGATTACCGTCTCCACATCATCACCATCCACAGTGTTGACTATATGTCCAACCACGCTCTCTGGGTGGATAGGCGTGGGGGCGAGCGCTGGGTTCACTATGATGATGTCTGCCAGCTTCCCAGGTTCAATTGAGCCGAGCTCATTTTGAAGCCCGTAAAGTTCTGCCCCCCTGATGGTGGCCATCTCAAGCGCTTCCATTGGCGATATCGCTCGCGGGTCCCGAAGGGCGACCTTGTGCAGCAGGAAAGCCGCACGGATGTTCTCAAATCCATCAAAAATGTAGCCATCGTTGCCCAGCCCCACCGGAATCCCCATCGAGAACATCTTCACCACAGGCGCCACCCCGACCGCGTTCAACATGTTGCTCATTGGGTTGTGGGCCACCTTGGCGCCGGTCTTTTTGATGATCGTTAGCTCATCGTCATTGACATGGACGCAGTGAGCTAGCACCACATCCGGCGCGAGCAACCCTACGTCGTTCAGCCGTTCGATTGTTCGCTTTCCGAAGCGCTCGTAGTTGTGGTAAAGGTCAGCCAACCCCTCGGATGTATGAATGGTCAAGGGGACTTTGTATCGGCTGGCCAGCTCCCTGACATAATGAAAGAGCTCATCTGAAACGGTGAAAGAGGCGTGAATGCTGAACATCCCCTGAACCCGGCGAACTCTCTCTTTTCTGATTTTACAGATGAAGCGTTCGTTTTCTTTAGTCCCCCTCGACCCTTCCGCGTGGGTATGGCGTTCCGTCGCCTCGAACGCCAGGATGCCCCGCATCCCCGACTGTTCAACAGCGGCGGCGATCCGATCCAGCACGCCAGATATGGCGTTCGGACCCGAGAAAGTATCCGCGAACAGCGTGGTTCCGGTTTTTATAAACTCAAGACAGGAGATGAGGGCGCTCGCGTACGCATCCTCCTTCGTCATCGCCTCATCCATCGGCCACCACGCGCGTTGTAGAATCTGCGCGAAGTCAGTAGGGGGTTCTACCTTTAACGGGGCGCCGCGGAGGAGCATGCCATAAAGATGAGTGTGGGAGCAGATGAGGCCAGGCATGACGATTTTGCCGCGAGCGTCGATGACCTCATCGGGCTTGCCTTTCCCCCAACGGCCGCGTTTCACGGAAACTATGCGGCCGTCATCAACAGCCACGGAACCATCGGCGATAATTCGGCGGCCCCCGTCCATCGTGACAATCAAACCATTTTTTATCAACAGATCAACCATGATCTTCCCCCGTAAGTCAAACTGTTGGAGTGGATTTAAGCTTAGTGAAAAGCAAACTCAAATAAATCCATTGCCTCACCTGAGTATGGTGAAATATGTCGGAATTTTCGGTCGCGACGATGGTCAGGATAATACGAAAAGCCGCGAAAATTCGAGTCTCTCGCAGCGCTGCTCTAGAACTCGGCGCAGTGCTCGAGGAATATTCCATTAAGGTATCTAAAGCAGCTCTAAAACTGGCGGAGCATCGTGGGGCGAAGACGGTAAATGAAAAAGACATCCGGGCAGCAGCGATAGCGATCCAAAAATAACGGCATCCTAGACCGGTGTTGCACGTGCCAGATCTTGTCATCCGAAACACTAGGTTGGTACTGCCCGAGGGTATCGTGCGCGGGGAACTTTCAATCGAGGAGGGGCGTATCAGCGAAATCGCTGTGAGCGGGTTAGCAAAGGGCGATCGAGAAATCGACGCCAAGGATAATATCGTGATGCCGGGTGCCATCGACGTTCATGTCCATTTCTACGACAGAAACTTTTTGCACCGTGAGGACTTCCGGAGTGGTAGCATAGCGGCAGCGGCTGGAGGAGTCACGAGTGTTGTGGTGATGCCACTCGACACTCCTACCTTCACACCCAGGGCCATCAAAAATGTTATCAGGGTAGGACAAAAGGACAGCCTCATAGATTTTGCTTTGCATGCTGGCAACATGACGGCCGACTCTATAAAATATGTATCGAAGGTAGCAGCGCTCGGCATCAAGTCCTTTAAGGTGTTCACATGTGCCCCATACTACATGGATTACAAGGCGATTGGGGAATTGATGGGCGTAGTGAAGAGCGTCGACGGGGTCACTTTTGTACACGCGGAAGACGATGAAGTCTTGCGCGACCAAACTCAGCGAGTTCTTCACGAGGGACGAAAGGACCCATTCGCCCACTCCGACGCCCGCCCAAGCGAGGCCGAAGGGAAAGCAGTGCAAAAAATCCTGCCTCTCTCCAGACGGACTGGATGCAGGCTTCACCTAGCCCACATAACCACGCGCAAAGGTTGTGAACTTCTCCGAGAGGCAAAGAAAAAACGGCTTCCGGTGACCGCGGAGACCTGCCCCCATTATCTCATCTTCACGAGGGATGATATAACACGGCTCGGCCCCTTTTTGAAGGTGAGCCCGGGGTTGAAGACGAGCGAGGATCGCGCAGCCCTCTGGGATGCCCTCGCGAAGGGGGTGATAGACATCGTCGCAACTGACCACGCGCCAGGCACCAGGAAAGAGAAAGAGGTAGGGTGGAAAGACATATGGAAGGCGCAGATAGGAGTCCCAGGTGTTGAAACACTACTGCCCATAATGCTTACCGAGGGCGTCGCCAAGGGAAGGCTTACGCTTGAGCGGATGGTGGATATCCTCTGCGCCAAGCCCGCCCAAATATTCGACCTTTACCCACGCAAGGGGGTCATCCGTGAGGGTTCTGATGCTGACCTCGTGGTGATAGACCTAAAAAAGAAAACGACAATCATGGCTAGGGAGCTCCACCATAAGATCGACTGGACACCTTACGAAGGCATGCGAGTCAAAGGCATGCCGACAATAACAATATCCCGCGGGATAGTTTTGGCAGAAGATGGCGAAGTGGTCGGGGAGCCAACGCATGGACAATTTTTAGCGAGGTAGGTAAGGGAGTTTAATTTCTATTTTTGTTTGAGTTTTTCCAGCATCTTCCAGCGCAGATTGTGCATCTTCAGGGCTCTGGCTCCATTTTCAATCCGGTCGTATGCCGGCAGCTTTGTGTCAGCCAAAATCTCTCTGGCGATCGCATAATCTTCATCACACGTAACCACGTCGATCACCGGCTTGTCATTTGATTTTTTTGCTACTTCGGCTATCTCGCAAAGGTCTTCCGATTCGAGGAGGCTTGACCTGATCGCATTTATCACCATGACGCCGGCTACACCTTCATCCGAAAGTAGCTGTTCGATAACGAACTTGTAGTGACTAGCTTTGGCTGTTGCCCCTAGGTCAACAAATCCCTTTATTCTCACGCTCGGGTACTTTTTCGTTATTTTTTTAGCAGTTTCGTTTGAGGGCGTCGCGATTTCAAGACCCGCTTCTGATAGATATCTTGCAGCAAGTATCGCCTGCCCAGGAAAATTCGTGGCGATAGCGATTCGGTTCCCACGCATGGGCGGTTGTTTTATCAACCCTTCCGCGATGGGGATCAGCTCTCCAATATTTTCGGTCAGAAGTGCCCCCGCCTGCCTGAGTGCCGCTTCGAATACCCCCTCCAATCTAGGACTCGCTTTTAGCACCATGACAGGTTTCTCTTTTACCGTTTCCCTGATCACCTCGACAAACCTTCGCCCGTTTTTGAGGCTATTGATACATATGCAAATGGCATTGGTTTCCTTGTCGCGGACCAAATACTCAAGCAGATCTGTTTCATCGACGCCCAGCCCTTCCCCGGTGCACGCGAATTTGCTTATCCCTGCGTTATGAAAGTGAACACGGTCGAGCATCATGGCCGCGATGGAGCTATCCTGAGTTATGATTGCGAGGTGCCCCCTTCTAATTATAGGCTCTCGCGCGGCAGTGGCCATCAACCCGTTCGCAGTGTTGATCACCCCCATCGCCGCGTTTGGTCCAAGCAGGAGGAGCTTCTTTCTTTTGACTAAGTTTGAAAGCCCCTCTTCCTGTTTCTTTTCGAGGTCGCCCGATACTAGTATCAAAGCCCTCACCTTTCGTGTGAGCAGCTTCGGTAGGTTCTTCTCGAGGAGCTCTTTGGGCAACACCACAACGGCGAGGTCCCGATCCCTCGGGGCCCTGTTCGGTTTTTTCTCGCTGCCTTCCAGCTTACCGCTCAGATCCACGATGTGGACTTTGCCTTTAAATTTGGAAAAATTCCCAACGATGAATCGGAAAAACATGGCGTAGAGACTGTCTTCCCCCATGAGTTCAGACGCGCCCAAAACTACAACTGATTTTGGCTCGAATAACGCCTTCAGTTCTGGTGACATCACTTTTTCTCCCCAAGGACTATTCGGGCATCCGCAGCTACAGCGCCCTTGCCGGATTGAAACGCGAAGACGGGGTTAATGTCGAGTTCAGCGATCTCGGGGAACTCGTGCATCAGCTGCCCGACCTTCTGGATGATGTCCACCAGCGCGTCCACGTCTGCTGGAGGCGCGCCCCGGGTGCCCGCCAATACCGGGTAGCCCTTAATCTCCTGAATCATCTCGCGCGCGTCCTCGGCGCTCAGTGGGGCCAACCTGAAGCTGACATCCTTGAGCACCTCCACCCAGACCCCCCCAAGCCCGAACATCACGGTCGCCCCAAATGAGGGGTCCTGCAGCCCCCCAACGACGACCTCGCGGGCGGGCGGTAGGTACTCCTGAATGGTAACGCCGAGGATGTTAGCGTTGGGGTTGTAAGCTCGTGCATTGTTGACCACCTCATTGAATGCCTGACGGAGCTCTAGCTCTGAGGCAATCCCAACCTTAACCCCCTTCGCCTCGCTCTTGTGGAGGATGTTGGGGGACGCTATCTTTATCACGAGCGGGTAGTGGACCTCCCGCGCGATGCGGACGGCCTCCTCTAAATTCTTTGCGAGTTCCGTGCGGTTGACTGGAATGCCCCACGCTGCCAAGACCTGCTTGCCCTCCAGCTCGAGGAGTTCTCGCCGACCCTCGTTTTGAACCAAGTTTATAATTTCAGTCACCTTTCTCTTCTCGGCGGTCATGCTGACACCCAGAAACAACCTACAATATGGGGAGGATATATAAAAATTTTCCCTTAAATCAACAAAATCCAGCCATAATAACTAAAATTTATTTTTAAAGACCAATTTTCACGTTAAATTAACATTAGAGAAAATATTTCCAGATATATGTTAAATAAAAGGCGATTTCGCCTGTTTTTCAGCAAGTTTTTAGGTTCCCCAATAAAAAGATAATCAATTTAAAATTTTCCGAACTTCATCGCAACATTACAGGCGCCCTCGCTAGTTACCGCGCATGGCCCCATGGGGTGCTCCTGCGTGCAGGCCTTGCCGAAAAGTGGGCATTCGCTGGGATGGATTACCCCTCTCAGGACCTCTCCACACCTGCATCCCTCAGCAAAATCCACGGACTCTTTGACTAGGACACCAAATTTTTTTCGCGCATCATAATCCACGAACTCTCGCTTGAGTTCGAAAGCTGATTTCGGGATTACGGGAAACCCGCGCCACCGCTTGTCCACAACCTCAAACACCTCACGCATTTTCTCCTGCGCGACCACATTTCCCCTTGGGCGGACCGAGCGGGTGTACTCGATCTCGACCTCGCGCCTCCCCTCGCGGAGCTGTTTCAAGAGCATCAATATCCCGAGCAGGACATCTATGGGCTCGAACCCGGCAATCACTTGGGGCACTTTGTAGCGCTCGGACAGCGGTTCGTAAGGCTTGGAGCCGATTATGGTCGAGACGTGTCCGGGACAAATGAAGCCGTCGAGGGCGACCTCCCCCGATTCCAGCAGAAATTGCATCGCGGGGGGGATGAGCCGGTGACAAACGAGCAGGCTGAAGTTTTTAGGGGGCTTGCGGAGGAGCTCGGATGCCGTCGTCGGGGCAGTCGTCTCAAACCCGATTGCCACATGAACGACCTCGCGGCTTGGGTTTCGCCTCGCCACCTCGATCGCGTCTTCTATGCTATAAACAATCCTCACATCCGCTCCATCGGTTTTCGCTCTAGCCAGCGAACTCTGCGTGCCTGGAACCCAAAACATGTCACCGAAAGTTGTTACAAGATATCCCTGCGTCGCTAGTTCAATCGATTCATCGATTTCCGCCGTGTGCGTGACGCATACTGGACACCCGGGGCCGCTCATCACCTCCAACCACTCGGGCAGGAGAGAGCGCAGGCCAAACCGAGTGATGGTGACCTCATGCGAGCCGCAAACGTGCATGAATTTTACCCTGCGTCCGGGGGCGAACTTCCGAATTTCGTGCAGAATTCTGGTCGCGAGGTCCCGATCCCTGAATTTTTTCAGTAATTCGGCGACTATTTTTAACACCCACAACACTTTTATGGGCTACATCTTTTATAACCACGGTGGACAGGTGAAGATTTTAGCTGTAGCCGACTTCCATGGTTCGTCGAACGCTGAGAACAACCTTTCAAAGTTCATCGAGCGCGGTTGCGATTGCCTCGTGCTGATTGGTGACTTGACCGACTTCGGCCCCCCCGAGGTAGCCGAGAGTATACTCGAACGGGTCAAGGCCGCTGGGGTTCCGACGTTCGTGGTGCCCGGGAACTGCGATCCAAAACAGATCCTGCAGGTGCTCGATAAGTACGGCGTGAACCTCCACGGGAAGTGCGAGAAAGTGGGGGACATTGCCTTCATCGGCCTCGGGGGCTCCAACTTAACCCCGTTCAATACTCCGTTCGAACTCACTGAAGTGGAAATCCAGGAAGAACTGGCTGCCGCGCGATGCAATACTGAAAATAGGCTGGTGCTTATAACGCATGCCCCGCCATACGGGACTAAGGTTGATCAGATAGAGGAGGGGATCCATGTGGGAAGCAAGAGCATCCGACAGTACATCGAGCAGAAACAGCCCCTGGTCTCCCTGTGCGGCCACGTGCACGAGGCCCGCGGCGTGGACGAGCTGGGACGGACCCTAATCGTTAACCCCGGTCAAATAAGCAAGGGCTTCGCGGCGGAAGTTATCATCAGCAACAAGAGAAAGACCAGCGCCCGGCTTCTCGAACTCTGATTTTGCTTGTACGGGGGCAGAAATTGCGAGAACAAAAAAGTTTAAGACATTGCCCTCATTGTGGGTCAAGCAAGCTGAAGTGGGCGTCGGGTCTCCCCCAGCTCTGGTCAGTTTATGATTGTCAGGAGTGTGGGTATCGAGGTCCCCTGGTTATCGAAGACGGGAAGCTCGCGCAAAAAATTAGGAAGCGGTGGTTGAGGGAGCAGGAAGAGAAAGCTAGCTTGGCAGGCGGAAAATGATTTTTGTCCCCTTTGAAACTTCTGTCCACACTTTTTCCTTTTCAACCCCGCTAAAATCGCTAGCGCCTAATGAGAGCCCACGCTTGTCCATGTAGTACAACCTCAATTCATCGCCGCGAAAGACGCAGACCAAATAGTGGGTTCCCTCAACCGTCCTGACGCGAAAGTCTGGAACCCGACCGCGTCGCAACCATTGCTTCAGCCTAACCCTACCGACCAAGACCCGGTCGGCGCGCTTCTCTTTCAGCTCGCTCGCGGCGAAATCCCGGAGAGATTTTATGATAGTCCTTTGTTCCATCGCGCTCGACCAAATTGATTAGATTTTGCGGCTACTCGAGAGCGCCAAGTCCAGCACCACGTGGTGGCATCGTGTCGCGTAGGAGCGAATCTTCCTTGCTCCCAAAAGGTCGACCTTGAAACCCTTTTGAGCGGCAGCCGAGCGAGCGAACTCGAAGGAGGGGCCAAAGACATCCGGCTCCTGTCCAAAATCGTAGAGGTGAACGATGCCGCCCGAGGGCTTCAACGCCTCCAGCGCCACATCGAAAAAATCGTGAGCAAGCTCTGGCAGCGGCATCAGGACGCGGTCCGCCTTCCTCGCAAACCTTTTCTCGACCACTTCCCGCGCATCGCCCAGAATGGGGACTACCCGATCCCCCACTTTGTTGATGCGGATATTCTCCCGCATGTACTCGAACGCCGCCGGGTTCTTGTCTATGGAGTAGACCCGCGCCGCCTTGCTGTGCCGGGCGATGATGATAGAGTAGCTGCCAACGCCCGCAAACAGGTTCGTTACGACTTCGCCCAGTCTGACGAGCTTGGCCACGCGCAGGCGCTCCGTCGCCAGCCTGGGGGAGAAGTAGGCCTTTGCGAGGTCGACCTTGAAGATGCAGCCCCCCTCATGGTAAACTGTCTCTGTTCGAGGCTCGCCAGCGATCACCTCGAGCTCCCGCGTGCGGAATTCCCCCCGCACGGGAGCGGTCTGGTTGAGGACGGTCCGCACGTGACGGTGAACCTGCATCAGCGCTTGACCGATCAGGTGCTTTTTCGACAACAGTTTCTCGGGCAGCTTGACGACCGCGATGTCGCCAATTACATCAAAGGCCCTGAACTGCCTGAGCTCATCATCCGACAGTTGCCCCTTCAACGCCTCGCGCAAATCTCTCGGCATGTGACCAAAAACAGTTTCGCGCTGGACCAAAAGGTTTTGCGCTCAAGCGCCGCAGAGGATTTGGATACAAGGCTGGTACAAAATTTATTTTTTCGTTAAATCAAACTTGAGGGGGTCGACCCTTTTTATGATGCCCACCTTGTCTAGTTCCCTGTCAGCTGACAATACATCAGTAACAAGCGAGGACGCGGCAGATGCTACGTG
>JASEJC010000028.1 GCA_030016755.1 Candidatus Hodarchaeaceae archaeon
GGAGGATGTAGCAAAAGCGCTCGAGCTCGGGGCAGAAGGGGTCCTGATAGCGTCTGGGGTGGTCTGCGCGAAGGATCAGCGGGCGGCCATCCAAGACATCGTCAATGGCATGGCAAAACAGTAGGTCCATGTTTCATGCGGGGGAACCAACGGTGCTTTTAGGGTATTAGTAAGCATTGCTAATTGGTAGTAAAATGGAAAAACTCAAGATGATGAAAATCCCATTTTTTACTTGCAAACAAAAAAAATTTACTCGTGTCAAAAGTTTACCAGTAAACGAATATGGCTTAAATATGGATATTTTTTTACAGGGAAAAACACCTTAAAACTGATGTTTAGGGGCCCGAAAGCCCACCTAAGCAAGCTGGGTGAAATGGGTTCCCAAACAACTCTAACTTAATTGTTAAAATAGCCCAGAGCGAGTTCACGAGACAACAGCTGGCGGCGATTGAGAAAATAATCTCGAGGAGTTCACTAATATTTGTAGCTGAAACCCTTGAGGGAAATGTCTTTTTTCTCGAAGCGCAACTCATATTTGGGCCGCCGTAGCTCAGCTGGTAGAGCGGCTGACTTGTAATCAGCAGGTCGTGAGTTCAATCCTCACCGGCGGCTCCACGAAAGCCTTATAGCATACTCGTGCATACATATTATACAGTGTATGCTATGGAGAAAACAACGACTGTAAGACTCAGGCCCTCGACCGTCCGGGTTTTGAAAGCCCTTGGCCGCAAGGGTGAAACCTACGACCAAATCATTCGCAGGTGCATCGCCGCAGGAATCGATCTAGACCTCTTGAAGAGGCTCCGGGAAGCCGAAGAGGAGCCGTCGATTCCAGAGGATCGAATCCCCTGGGACAAGCTGTACAGGATGAGTGAGAAGGAGTTCGATGAGCTCCTCAAAGAGCTGGCTTCCGCGCGAGATTGAGTACAAGCCCCACGCCCTCAGGGACCTGCGAAGGCTCGGACCGAAAGATGGTGAGCGCGTGAGACGGGCGTTCAAGCTACTCGCAGGGACGGGGAGGGGCGATATTAAACCGGTGGAGCCGCGCGAGGTCGGCTTTCTTGAGCTACGGGTCGGGCTCTATCTACGAGGATATTTCAGGTACGAAGATGGCAAAATCGTTGTCTATGGGGCTGAGCGGAAGTAGCCACTAAAATCAGAGCGACGAGGTTTGTAGGCATTTCTACTTTCGTTCTGAACTCCACCGGTGCCTCCACACCAAAAAAACATGAACCGAAAATTCCCCTCAACTTCACTGCTAGTAAATCCCCCGGGGATTCACTGCGATTGCACATCACTCCCGGGGCACCATGATTCAAACAATTGTTACTTTCTCTTTTTGACAAGCAGTAAAGCACCAATTGCCACCGCAACTATCAAGACCACAACCGCGAGCCACAAGATCGGGGGCTCGGAAACTTCAGCGGGCTTGGGAATTTCCGTGAGTTCTGGGGTTACTTCACCGCCAGATGAGCCAATTGATGAACTCCCTGTGTATCTTCCATCAGAGGTCTTGAAGTAAATCGTCTGCCCGCTCAGATCAGAATTCTCCAATCCGATTTTGCCTTTGTTATCCGTGGTACCGAGGTAATTGGTAACTTGGTCGCTTGAGAAGCCGTAATAAATCCCAGTATTTGTAAGTGGGCTACCGTCCGGCTTACAGAAAGTTAGAATTGTGAAATAAACAGTACAGGATGAGTTTTCACTACTCGCAAGATATTGCTCATCACCTACAAAGGATGCTACAATAGTCACATCCCTTGGGTCATTTGGGGCCGTGTAAACAGTTGAAACTCGCCCTTCCTTGTCCGTGGTTCCGCTTGTCGGTGATAGATTTCCAGTCGTTGCACCCCAATAAATTGTTTTACCGACGATTGGATTACCGTTAGAGGTCAGCGTAGCAGTCAAGGTAGTCGACTGACCCACACTACAACTAAAGCTACTGGGAGAAATCGTGAGAGTTGGGAGTGGGGCACGGCCAAGGAGATAAACCTTGCCATCTGTATCGCCAGCGACTATGTAATTTCCATCAGATGAGATGGAGACTGAGTAAACATTGGCATCTGTTTCGTAGATCCAAAGCGGAGTGCTGGAAGCGCGGCTAAAGAAGTACACTTTGTTGTCATGGCCCCCTGCAGCAATGTAGCTCCCGTCTGAGGAGATTGCTACCGAGTGAACATAGCCTCCAGTTTTGTAGTCCCAGATGGGGTTACTTGAAGAATTAGAAAAGAGATAAACCCTATGCTCTCCACTTATCGGATAACCGCAAGGACTACTTCCGACTGCGATATAGGAGCCGTCCGAGGATATTGCAACCGAATCAACATGTTGATTGTAACTGTCAGTGTTATAACTCCAACGTGGCGTGGCCGAGGAGCTAGAAAAAAGGTAGATGTTACCGGTTATATCGCCCGCAACTATATGGCTCCCATCAGAAGATATGGAAACCGACCTGACCCAAGAGTTCGGTCGATAACACCAGAGTGGAATATTCTCCGAGAGTGAGAAAAGGTAAACCATCCCGTAGAACCCCCACTCGTTTGCGGGGTTGTAGCCTCCTGCGGCTATGCGGCTCCCATCAGAAGAAATAGAGATGGAGTTAAACAGGTTGCCGGCGCCGGGCTGGTATTCCCATTGTGGAACGTTGTTGTCTTTTGAGAATAAGTAAACCGCACCATAGTTGTAGCAAGTACAAGTGGCTATGTAGTTGCCGTCAGAGGAAATGGAAACAGAGGGAACCGCATACCGTATCTTACTGGTCCACAGTGGCGTATTGTCTGAGCGACGGAATAGGTGGAGCTGGTCACGGTATTGTACGGCGGCCAAATAACTTCCATCAGAGGAAATTGAAATAGAGGTAAATACGTCATCATCCATGAAAGGAGGAGGGTATTCCCACAGCGGCGCGCCCCCCGTTTTAGAAAACAGATAGACTCTGCCTTTCCAAGGTCCACCCACGGCAGCGGCTATGTAGCCCCCATCAGATGAGATAGAAACCGACCGGACTGGATAATCAGTTTGATAGCTCCACAGCAGACGATTTTCATCTCGAGGGGATAAAGAGAAAGAAGAACCAGCGTTTGTCGTCTTCTCACTTAGCGAAGCAACAATCACGGCAGCGCTTGAGAGAGCCAAAGATAGCGCCAAAATCAAGCTAACCTGCTTTGTTTTCATCAACGTCCTCATTTTCATTGATTCTCGGCGAATAAATAAGACACGTAATAATCTAACAGCGCACTATATCTCGCACATTTTGGGAAAAATCTCTGAGTTAGATTACCTTTGAAAAGGCGTAAGTGAGTTCGCTTGATTTTGATACTCACTGCATGCGTATTCGTTTGACAAAATGGTTCCCGACTTACTGCGTTTATACTTTTAGTCCGAATCCCACCGGCGGCTCCACGTTCAGCGCGTGTTGGGTCGAAAATTTTAGTCAATACGTCCAAACAGGAATTTCCTTCCATTTCGCTCCATGAGCTTCCAAGGTTTTTGTGATCGTGGACGCTTTCTCGCGCGAGACTAACAACACAGCTTTCCCAATTTTCATTATACCTGGCCGCGCGGCGAGCCCCTCGTACTTGCGAACGTAGCGCTTTTTTCCGCACTTGATTACCGAAGTCCTCCCATATAACGCATGGCTTAATTTATTTCGGGTATTCACATCAAGCTCCTTGGTATCGTATGCGATTATCATCATTGGCATAAGTTTTAGTTTCTGGGTTTGTAATACCACAGGCTTTCCAGATAATAGGAGCCCCTCCCCGCTCAGCGCACCCGCCAAGGACACGTTTTTTTCAAGATCCCGAAGAGTAGCGTGTACAATGTGAACGCGTGGCGGAGCAAATCCTTCGACCCGCTTCATGAGTACATCATCTTTCTCCGAATAGATCACGGCGATGTCAACGTCGCTATCGACTGTGGCCTCACCCCGTGCAGCGCTCCCGAATAGCACTACCGTCAGCACGCCAGGTAGCTTGCGCACCTTTTCGCCAAAGTCGAATAACTCCCTCATCCGAGCACTTGCATACATGTTTTTCTCACCCTTTCGACCATCTCTAATGCTCGATTGGCAACTCCCCCATCGCTGCCCCTACCGTAGACGTGCCTTGGCCTGAGTTGCTCTAGTGCATCGATAGCTGCACGAATCCCGAGAAGTTCCTCAACTTTGCGCCGCCCGATTTCGCCAGCTAGCCTGTTGTGCTTGATGTCTCGGTCGGCAGGGGTTATCCTGAGCTTATGCAACGCAGCATTCGCGTAGTGGGCAGAAATCAGCACGCAGAGTTCAACAATAGCCTCGTAGTCAGCCTCATTATCCAACTTGTTGAGTGTCCCCTCTATGCTCCTCAACTTTTGCAGATGGTCCTCGATTCTCATGTAATCATATCAATATACTAAAAGGTACTATTTAAGCTTTTTGTTATATTAATATACAAGACAACTTCTTTACATGCGGGAATACAAAAAAGCAAGAAAACAGTATTTTGTCAAATTGATATACAAAAAGTATCTGGGTAAAAAAATTCTGCGAATAGCTTAAATGAAGGGCGCGACGATAGGCCGCGTAATCGTGACCCACCGGCGGCTCCACGTTTAAACATTTGTAATTGGATATCATTCTCGGTGCGGGTATGGGCGAGGGGCATGTCGGGCAGATATTCAACTCAGTACAGGGCGAGGGGCTCTACGTGGGGAGGCGGCAGGTCTTCGTTCGTTTTGCAGGTTGTAATTTGAACTGTATGTACTGCGATTCAGAAGAGTTCAGAAAGTTTCGTCGTAGCTTTTGCGATGTCGAAACAAAACCGACCTCGATGAAGTTCAGGCGCGTGAGGAACCCGGTGACGCATGGCGAGGTGCTTCGGCATGTCAAACGTTTGACAACCTCGGACACCCACAGCATCTCACTGACCGGCGGGGAACCTCTACTCGCGGGGGATTTTCTCGTTGATGTCGCCCGCGCGTGCAAACGGGCTGGTTTCCTCACGTACCTGGAGACGAGCGGTGCCAGTAGCGGGGCGATGGAAAAAGTCGCCAAGCACATCGATATCGCTGCCATCGACATCAAGCTACCAGAACATGGGACAGTGTCGCACCGAGGATGGCCCAGTCTGTTCCAGGAGGAGCTGGCTTGTACCAAAATCGCGCTAAAAAGTGGAGCGGAAACTTTTGTGAAAATAGTGGTGCTTTCCTCCACCAAGCCGAAAACCATCACGCGGGTGTGTAAGCGTCTCGTGCGAGTGGGTAAAGTCCCTGTAGTCATCCAGCCCGTGACCCCCGCGCGAAGGATCCGCAGCGCCCCCTCGATGACACACGTGTATCACCTCGCCGAAGCCGCCGCTAGGGCCGGGGTAAAGGAAATAGCTATCATACCCCAGATGCACAAACTAATTGGGGTGCTATAATGCGAATCGAACTGACTGAAGGGCTGGGGTTTTCGGCCGCCCACTTCATCATCGGGCACAAAAAGTGTGAGCATCTGCACGGACACAACTGGCGCCTCGGTGTGACCGTCGAGGGGGAGCCAGACGAGCGCGGCCTTGTGGTCGATCTTCTTGAGCTCAAACGCGTGCTTGGAAAGATTTGTGAAGGTTATGACCACCGCCTCCTCCTGCCCGCAAAGAACTCCGCCCTCAAGCGCCTTTCGGAGGGGAAAGTTACCCGCATCTCAGTACATGGCCGTGAATTCGAGTTCCCAAGCGAGGATGTGATATGGGTACCGGCCGTCAACACCACGGTGGAGGAGCTGTCGCGGGTGGTAGCGGACGAGGTCGTGAAAAGTTTGTCCACACACCAGAACGTGAAAAAAATAACAGTGCTGGTAGAGGAGTCTCCTGGGGAGAGCGCGACCGAGGAGCGGCGGGTCAAAGCGTAGTTTTCACCGATTCGGCAAGAGGATTGCTCATGACACGCGGAACTTATGCCCTGCTCGTACACGTGCCATATGAGTTGGCTTTAAGTGTGGGGGAACTAGGCACGATCAGTTTCAAACCAGGCTACTACACCTATGTGGGGTCGGCGCTGGGCGGGCTCGAGGCGCGCGTGGGCCGCCACCTGCGCGAGGAGAAAAAAGTCCGCTGGCACATCGACCACCTGCTCCTGCATGCCCGCGCGGTGGACGTGGTAGTCGCGCAGGCTGAGGAGCGGAAGGAGTGCGCCGTCGCTGGGGAGTTGGCGAAAGGCCTGCCGGGCATCCGGGGGTTCGGGGCGAGCGACTGCAAGTGTGAGAGTCACCTCTTCTACAGCCCAGACCTCCACGTGCTCCTCAGGCAGGTGCTAGCGGCGTTCAAAAATTCAGGCTTGAAGCCGAAAAAAGGTGTTAGGTACGGCTAAACAACCTCGACGCGAGCGAAAGCTTGAGCACTTCTACAGAAAAGCGAAAGAGCTGAAGTTGAGAAGCAGAGCTGCATTTAAACTCAAACAGCTTGACAACCGCTACAACATGTTGCGGCGAGGTGATGTCGTCGTCGACCTCGGGGCTGCTCCCGGGGGCTGGTTACAGGTCGCTCGCGAAAAAGTTGGTAGGGAGGGGGCCGTGTTGGGTGTAGATCTTCAACCCATCGCGAAACTTCCCCACGAAAATGTCAAAACGCTGGTGGCGGATATCACAGACCCCTCGGTGCCCGACCTCATCCGGCAGAATCTCCCGCGCCAAGCCGATGTAGTCCTCTCGGATGCATCGCCGAAGATCTCGGGAGTTTGGAGCGTCGATCATATTCGCTCGATTGACCTAGCTCGTGCCGCACTTGCTATAGCCGAGCGGGTCCTTACACCCGGGGGAAAATTGTTGGTCAAGGTCTTTCAGGGGGAGCTGTTTGAAAAAATTGTAGGCGAAGCAAGGGAAAGATTTGAACTTGTGAAGGTTTCAAAACCGCTCGCCTCACGCAAGGGCAGCGCCGAGGTTTACGTCATCGCGAAAGGATTCAAAACTACTCAAAAATCCTCTTGATGCCAGGCACATGATCGAAATCCGCGTCGTTGCTGTATATCTCCTCTATCCCCTCACGCTGCATCTGTGCCACGATGATGAGGTCGTTCCAATCAATTTTGTATTTCACAAACATCTCCCTAGCCGTCACCACATCCTCGAAAATATAGGGGCTCTTGAGGAGAAATCCATAAGCCCTGATGGCATCAACGAATGATGGTATTTCCTCTGTCCTCCTTCCCTTCACTAAATATGCGCAGACCTCCTCTATCACAAGCGTTGATGTTGCGGCCTCCTCACCTCCCCCAATTCTTTTCAAGATCCCTTTTGCCGTACTGCCGAATTTTGGGTGTCTATCGAGCACGTATATGAACACGTTTGAGTCTACGAACTTCACGCCGTTTCCTCCCAATTTCCCTATCGACTATTTCACCCATCGCTTCCCTGATAACGACATCTGGCTGGTCGATCGGTGTTGGGGACTTGGACAGCGTCCACAGCATCTCGGTAGGGTCCTCGATTTCAGGGAGGGGCTTGATGATCACCCTATTTCCCTCTCTATAGACCTCAACCTGATCTCCCTCGCGGAGGCCGAGGCCTCCCCATATCTCCGGCGGGATTGCCACCCGATGGTTTTTCTGAATAACGCGAACAACCATCTCCTCACCAAAATACTTTTTGCAGGTACTAAATAAATACTTTTCTGAGGACTCAAATCTGAGAAATCCTTGCGACCCGCAAAAGCTCCTCGAGCGACGCGTTTGTGCGGAAGCCCGTGTTTGAGAAATGGGTGCGGGAGGCGAAGTGCCCCATCTCCCGAAGCTCCGCGATGAGGGCACCGATTTTGGGCGGTGAAACTCCCGCACGCCTTGCTATCTCGTTCAAGTCGTAAAACGTGGCAGGTCCACCAGCTTCCTCAATGCACCGATTGAGAAGCGAGAGTTCTTGGTACCTGAGCCTGAAATTTCTCCTAACCAAGTCACCCGCCACCCTTTTGGCGAACGTCCGGTCGATCAGCGGCCCGAGCCACAGCGGGCCAGCGTGGGAAAATCGGCCGCCGCATTCGCAGACACTTGGCAGCTCGGTCACCAGCCCGGGGCTAAGCACCCTCCGCCCGCACCTATTGCAGTGCGACACATACCCCTGTTTTTTCAGGACCTCGTCCGCGCCCTTGGCTCCCCTCCGCGCTCGCATGTAGACTCTGAAGTAGTGCTGAGTGGCGTGCGCGAGGGCCGGTTCGAGCGCGGTTTCATGTTTTCCCGCGACTCGCTGGGCGAACCCGACCAAGATGCGGAGCCCGAGCTCGTGGCAGTACTCGGTTTTGAGGGGCTTGGCGCCGTACCTTCGAAGACATGCGCGCGCGTGGGTTCCGGAGAGGGGGGCGGTGTCGGTGGCAGTGAGGGCGAGCATCCCCCTCCGGGCAAGGGCGGCGCAGGCGGCATCCATGAAGGGGGCGGGGGAGCCAAACGGGTCTAGGTCCATGAAATTGAACCTGCCGCGGTTCTCCCAGAGCAGGGCGTTTGCGTCCGAGTTCCTGGCCTCGGCCAACCCAGCCACTCCGTTGAGCTCGATGTTGTGCTTGATCAGCTCAAACGCTTCCGGTGAGCGGTCATTGACGATAGACCTCAAGACGCCTTTCACCTCCTTGGTGTAGCGGATCCCCCTAACCCCAACCCCCGCGAGCGGGTCGCAGATCCGCAGTTCCCCAAGTTCTTCCGCCACCGCTTGTACGGCTGAGACCGAGATGTCGCGGCAGAACTCCATGTGTGGGTTGTAGAACACGCGGGCCAGTGAAGGGGCGTAGTCGCCCGCCCGCGTTCGGAAGTGCTCGGGTTCGGGCACCTTGAGCTTGGTCCAGCCTTCGACCACAATTCGGGTTTGCATGCTCTCCTACCCCATAGGCGGGATGATAAAATAAAAACATGAGTTAACCACGGAAACTTGAAAAAACTTTGGGTCATAATAGCACATCATAATCATAGTAGTAGATAATACGGAACGCTTATAACCAACAATTTTTACAATTATACCGTATGAAGTGCCCTCGCTGTGGATATAACTGGGAGCCGAAAGTCCCAAATCCGAAGGAATGTCCGCGCTGCAAGGCTAGGCTAGATTATGTTCCAGGGCCTGTGGGGGCACCTAAAATAAGGATTGAAAAAAAGGAGGTGAGGAAAGAGATGACAACGAAACTTCCTTGGGTAGCTGCAACGCTAATCATAGTAATAGCGGCAGGACTTGGGGCGTGGGCTCTTTGGCCTGCAGTTCTACCCGTAGAGGGACCTAGGTGGCGGTTGATCCAAACTTGGACCTTAACTCCTACGGTGACTGAACTCTCATATGGCTGGGCACTCGCTTGGGCACCGGATAACTCAGGAATAGAGAACATATACTTTATGGATAACGCCAAGACTTTTTCAGCTACCGAGAACTTATCTAACCACGAGAACATCATTCGGGGAAGGAACAACGTCAAAGTCGTTTTCGGGCGCGATGCGGGTGAAACAACGCCCACCCTAAAAGACAACCTCTGGTACAGACACAACACAGACAACTTCTGGAAACTAGTCGTCGCGGTTACTGTGTATAACACCGACGTTGCAAATCTCGTCCCGGAAAACGTGAAGGTTGAGCTAATAGCTTCGGCGCCTCTTAACATCTCGGAAAACAAAACCGGCACTGGCCTAAATCAATTTGCCTCAGACACAACTTGGAGACGCTGGAACGCCGTGTGGGATAACAACGGTCATGGTTACGCGTTAACGGCTGGCGAGAGCTTTGATTTCACCGTAAAACTGTGGTGTTGGAAGTAAGATCCACCCTTCCAAGCCTTTTTTTCTTTTTTTTATCTCTATTAGCTTTGGTTAGGCTAAACAAAAACTTGAAAAAAGAGGGATACCAGTTTATTCGGGTGGTCACTAATGAAAAGTTTGGA
>JASEJC010000029.1 GCA_030016755.1 Candidatus Hodarchaeaceae archaeon
CCCCGCTTAACCTTGCGGTAGAAGCAGGAGCGGTACCCCTCGTGGCATGCTGCCCCCACCTGCTCCACGTCGAACAGCAGGGCGTCCCCATCGCAATCGGCCCACACGTTCCGCACGCGCTGATAGTGCCCGGAGCGCCCGCCCTTGAGCCAGAGCTTTCGGCGCGACCTGCTCCAGTAGTACATCAGCCCAGAGGTAAGGGTCTTCAGCACGGCCTGTTTGGTCTGCTGCGCCACCATCAGCACATCTTTTGTCCTGAAGTCACGCGCCAGGGCTGTGACAAGGCCGCCCCTGAATTTGAGTGATTTTACAACTGCTCTGGCCTGGGCTTGGGTCAGCTTCAATCGATCACCTTCTCCTCCGCCTGAGCTCCTCCATGACTTCTTCCAATTTCACCCCTTTCGCCGCAAGCACCACCAGGATGTGGAAAATCAAGTCAGCTGCCTCGTGCACGATTGCCTTTTTATTTTTACCCTCCGCCGCCTCCGCCAGCTCGCCTGCCTCCTCATCGAGTTTCTCTAGCACTTTGCCGCTCGCCAGCAGTCTTGAGGTGTAGGAGCCCTTTTTCGGGTTGTCCCGCCTGTCCTCTACCACGGCGAAAACCTCATCCAGTATCTCCGTCCCCATTTTTCACCCCTCCTTCAGTCTTTCCTTTATGCTTCGAGCGTGCCCGGGCAGGCCCTCCACCTCGGCCAGCCGCTCCGCTATCTCGGCCACCCGCTCCAGCCCCTGCTTGGAGAGCTCCTGCACAGTGGGTAGCCTGACGAAGTCGAGCACCGAGAGGCCGGAACGCCGTTTTGCCGCGCCCCCTGTGGGAAGGATGTGGTTTGGTCCGACCGCAAGGTCCCCTGCCGCCACCGGCGTGAAGTCCCCCACGAAGATGCTCCCGGCGTTCTTTATCCGCTTCAGGACTCGCCGCGGCTGCTTCACCATCAGCTCGAGGTGCTCCGGGGCGTAGGCGTTGGCGAACTCGATTGCCTCACCTAGGTTCCGCACCACCACTATCCGCCCGTACTTTGTCAGCGCCTTGATCGCGATCTGCCAGCGCGGGCTCTCCTTGAGCATCTCCCGCGTGAGTTCCCGGACCTTCGACGCTAGCTCCTCCGAGGTCGTCACCAGCACCGCCGCCGCGTCCGTGTCATGCTCAGCCTGGGATAGGAGATCCGCCGCTATGAACCTCGGCTCCGCCAAGCGATCCGCGATGATGAGGATTTCGGTTGGACCAGCCGCGAAGTCTATGTCAACGTTTGGGGCTACCACTTGCTTCGCCGCAACGACGTAGACGTTCCCAGGGCCCACTATTTTATCAACCTTCGGCACCGTCTCAGTTCCGTAAGCCATGGCGGCTATCGCTTGAGCCCCGCCAACCTTGAAAACCGCGTCGACGCCCGCAACCTTGGCTGCCACAAGCACGGCCGCATCTATTTTACCATCCCTCCCTGGCGGAGTGCAAACGATGACTCGCTCCACGCCCGCAACCTTGGCAGGAACCGCCGCCATCAGCAGGCTCGAGGGATATCTCGCGAGCCCGCCCGGCACGTAGACGCCCACGCTTTCAAGCGGGCGCACGAGCTGCCCAGCCTTGACGCCCGGGGCGAGCTGGATCTTCCACCCGCGCGGCAGCTGCTTGAGATGGAACTTCCTTATCGCCTCGGCCGCCACCTCGATCGCCTTCACCACCGACTCGCCGACCTGCCCGCAGGCTAGGCGGAGATCGCCCTCACTGACCCTGAGCTCCTCGGCGCTTAGCTTCACCCCATCAAACCGCTCGGTGTATTCCAACAGCGCGCGGTCGCCGTCCCTTCGAACGTCCGAAACGATTTTTATCACGCGTAGGATGACGGAATCCACGTCCATTTCGGAACGCTTAAGGAGGAGCTCCCGCTCTTTCTGGGAGCACTCCCGCAGCTTCACTATTCTAAGTGGCTCCATCTATCGCACCTTCACCCCTCGCTCACGGAGATAGTCCTTGACCTGTTTCACAGTGAAGATGCCGAAGTGAAAGATGCTCGCGGCTAGCGCAGCGTCCGCCTTGCCCTCGGTCAGCACTTTGTAGATATCCTCCAGCTTGCCAGCGCCTCCAGAAGCGATGACTGGTATCCCCACAGCTTCCGCTATCGCGCGGGTGCCCTCGACATCGTACCCCTTCTGCGTGCCATCCGTGTGCACCCCAGTGTAGAGGATTTCGCCCGCGCCGAGTTCCTCGACCCGCTTCGCCCACTCCACCATGTCGATGCCCGTGGGTTTCATCCCGCCGCTGACGCAGACTTCCCACTTTCCCTTTGTGACGATCTTTCCATCGATGGCGCTCACGACTCTTTGCTTCCCAAATTTTTCCGAAAGTTCTCGCAGGAGTTCCGGTCGTTTAACCGCGGCGGTATTCACCGAAATCTTACTTGCCCCGGCATCCAAGACTGCGCCAGCGTCCTCAACATTCCGTATGCCCCCGCCAACCGTCAGCGGGATCGAAATCACACTTGCCACCTTTCGCACGACATCGAGCAAGGTTGGTTTGTTCTCGGGGGTTGCTGTGATATCGAGAAGCACTATCTCGTCCGCACCGTCTTCCTCGTAACACTTGGCAAACTCAGCCGGGTCCCCCACGTCCCTTACATCCCTGAAACAAACTCCCTTGACGAGCACGCCCGCCCTCGTGTCCAAGCAAGGGATAACTCTACGGTAGGGACGCATCCTAGAGCACCCCCTTCGTGCTCGGCACGCCTCGCCTCCGGAGCGATTTCGCTGCGGCTCTCGAGAATGCGACGCCCACTGCCTTGAAGATCGCCTCCGCCTTGTGGTGGTCGTTCTTTCCTCGCATGACCTTCACGTGCAGGTTGAACCTCCCATTCGTCGCCAGCGTCTGCAACAAGTGCACCACCAAGTCGCTGCTGAGGTCGTCCAGCTTCCGCTTCGTGAATTTTGCCTCGATGTCCGGGAAAGCCCTGCCGCCAAGGTCGACCGCTGCCATCACTAGCGCGTCGTCCATGGGGACTATCGCGTCTCCCATGCGCTCAATTCCGGTCTTTTTCCCCAACGCGCGCTCGATGGCCTCGCCTAGCGCGATCATCGTGTCCTCGGCTATGTGGTGCTCGAGGTCACCCCGAGCCCGAAGCTCGAGGTCTAAACAGCCGTGCTTTGCGAAGCTAGCCAGGAGATGGTCGAGGAACTTTATCGTTGTGTCGACTTTCGCCTTCCCCGACCCATCGAGGTTTAGCCTGACCATCACCTCAGTCTCTTTCGTCTTCCTCTCAACCTTACCGATCCTCATCGCCAGCCACCTCCATCGCCTGTTTCAACGTGAACCTGCCCTCATAAAGCGCAACCCCAACCACGAGACCCGCGGCTCCCGCTTCCCGCGCCACGCGCACATCGTCAAGCGACCCCACCCCGCCTGAAGCAAAGACAGGAATCTTGACCGCATTCACGAGTTCCCTTATCTCGCGCGCCGCAATGCCGCGCATGCTGCCCTCGACATCGATGCTGGTGAAGAGCAGGCCCCCCACGCCCATCCGCTCAAACTCGCGAGCGAGCTCCAGCACGGATTTTTCCGTCTGCTCCTTCCACCCCTCAACCGCGACCTTGCCCGAGCGCGAGTCGAGCGCGACCATGGTTCGTGCTCCGCCCGCGAGTTCGACGAGTTCCCTGACAAGCCCCGGGTTCCTGACAGCTGCCGTGCCCAGGATCACCCTGTCCGCGCCGATGCCGAGCAGCTCGTTCGCTCGCTCCAACGTTCGAACTCCACCGCCCACCTCCACACCTATCCTTGTGTTCGCCAGCACTTCAGCGACCTTCACGAAGTTGTCGCCTGTGCCCATCGCGGCATCTAGGTCCACGAGATGTAGATAGTTGGCCCCCTCCGCCACCCAGCGCTGCGCCAGCTCCACTGGGTCACCATAAACTCGCTCGGTCTCCGGCCTGCCCCCGACCAACTGGACGCAACGTCCCCGCCTGATATCGACGCTTGGGATTACTAGCATGAGTAAACACCCCTGTTGACAGCGCCTCGCTCTAGTGGTAAACACCCCTCCTGATTTTCAAGGCCCAAGCGCGTACACACCTCGCTTTTCATGTCAACACCCCTGTTTACATCACTCACGGCAGCACCCGCTCGATCGGCACGACGAGGATATCCCGCGCGCCAGCTCGCTTGGCCTTCCTCACGATCTCCTCCACCAGCTCGGCCTCGACGACCGCTTGCACCGCCAGCATGGGCTTCGCCGCCTCGACGCGCGACACGGTGGGGCCAGCCATGCCGGGCATCACGCGCTTTATCGCCGCGAGCTTCGACTCGGGCACGTTCATCATCACCAGCTTTTTGCCTCGGGCCCTGACCACGCTCTCAAGCGCCGTCTTAACCTCCTCCAGCTTCGCCCGCTTCTCCCGCATGCTCTGACGATTCGCCACAAGCCAGGCCGAGGTCTCAAAGAGGGTGTCGATTACCCGGAGGCCATGCGTCCGCAGCGTGGTGCCCGTGCTCGTGAGGTCTACAATCAGGTCCGCCACACCGACGATCGGCGCTATCTCCGCCGCCCCCGAGACACGCGAGAGCTCGACCCTCAGTTTTTTCCTCGCGAAATACCGCCCAGCCAAGTTCGGGAATTCAGTCGTCACTCGGGCGCCTGGCCTTATGTCCTTCACCGCCCTTATGCCTGACTTCTCGCTCGCCGCAACCACCATCCGTGCGAACCCGAACCCCAAGTCCAGCAGCTTCACGACCTTGGCGCCGCTCTCGAGCACCAGATCGTAGCCGGTTATCCCAAGGTCTGCCGCGCCCTTCTCGACCAAACTCGGGATATCCTGCGCCCTGACGAACACTAGCTCGAGCTCCGGGTCACGCGTTCGGGCGAAAAGCTGTCTTTCCTCGCGATCGACCGCGCCTATGCCAGCATCCTCCAGCAGCCTTATCGCCGGCTCCTGCAGGCGCCCCTTGTTCGGAATTGCAAACCGCACCACCATCTCACCTACCTCCCTTCAGTTTTTTCAACGCGCCGACAAGCCGCTTGTTCTGCTGCGGCGTGCCGACCGTTATCCTGACGTAATTCGGGCCCGCCCCCCTGAAGTCGGAGAGGTCCCGTACAAAGATCTTGCGTTTGACCAAGAAATCGCAGAGCCCAGGGGCATCGATTTCCAGCGGGCTGACATCCACCATCAAAAAGTTCGCATCTGATGGCAAGACTTTGAAGCCAAGCTTCGCGAGTTCGCGGCGTATATACGCCCGCCCATTTTTGATCCTTGCCACGACCCTGCGCATATATCGTTGGTCCCGCAATGCCGCAACAGCCGCGACCTGGGCCAAGCGGTTGACGTTGAATGGCGCACGGAGCCGCTCAAGAATTTTGATGGTTTCTGGGTTGCCGACAGCGTAGCCGACGCGCAGGCCCGCGAGCCCGAAGGCCTTGGAGAGGGTGCGGAGCACGATCAGATTTTTTCTCTTGGCCGCCAGCTTTGCCACCGAATCTTCCGCGAACTCCACGTAAGCTTCATCCACCACGATTATGGCCCCAACCTTCAGCAACTCGCGAAGCCCATCCAAGCTCAAGCAGTTTCCGGTGGGGTTGTTTGGCCTGCCAAGAAATACCAGCTTCGTGTTTTTTGCGGCTCGCGCGAGCTCATCGGTGCACCACTCGAAGTTTGGCAGCTTGTAAAAAACCGGTTTCCCACCGTAGGGCACACACGAGAGCTCGTACATGGCGAAAGTCGGCAGCGGGATGAGCACGCGGTCCCCCTGGTCCACAAACGCCTTGCACACCAAGTCCATCAACTCATCAGAACCATTCCCAATGGCAATGCAGTCAGTCCCGACTCCGAGATACCCCCCAATCGCCTGTTTCAGCTTCGTCGCCCGCGGGTCCGGATAGAGTCCAGAGAGTTTGAGCTCCCGCTTGAGCGCGCGCAGCACGGCGGGGGAGGGGCCATACGGGTTTTCATTAGAGGCAAGGTTTACAGCTCCCGGGATTTTGATATCATACTCCCGGGCCAGCGGGTATCCGGCGGTTGAGCACAGCAACTCGCTAACGCGTTTGGATATCATTTTTGCTTCCTCCCAAAGAGCTTGTCTTTATCAGCGTACTGTTTCCACACGTAATTTCGCTCAAAAGTCAACTCGCTCGGCACGCCCGCGCGCTCGAGCACCGCCTGGGCTTCATCCAAACTTCTGGTTGGAACAAGATCCTTCGCCACCTTGCTTATCCGGTCGAAAACAACCCACGGGTCGAAGAAAAAGGTCATCGCCGACATCGGGGTCAACAGGACCTTGCGGTACCCGCCGCGAATCTCGACCTCCCCCCTGACCCCCCGAGCCGCCATGGCAGCCAGCGCACTCGACTCTGTCTTGGTCTTGGGGATGACCTCCTCTAACACCTTCAGATCTTCGGGAGCCAAGCCCCTGGCACCCAAGAATCCATCGTAGCTGGCGATTTTGGCGACCTGCTTGTTGAACTGGTCAAAGCTGAGCTCACCATCGGTACAACAGCCCAACACTCCGAGCACCGAGGGCACCCTCAGGTTAACCATCGAAGCGAGCATCATGCTATCCGCCAACATGCTCTTGAGGCCCTCCTCCGAGCCCGACGCCAATACATCGCCACCAACATCGATGCCCACAAACAAGTCAATGCCGAGTTTCTCTATTGCCCCATTCAATCCCTCAATTACCCCCTGCACCCCTTGATTGAGGTCCACGAGCACCGTCTCCTCGTTCAGCGCCTCCGCCACCATCGCCTCGGTGAAGCGGATGCCCTTGGTGGTTTTTGTTCGAGCGTTTGCGAGCCCAACCGTCGCTGAGAGCCGTTTGATCTCGACTATCTCCTCCATCTTGCGGGGCCCGGGCTCGGGATCGTTCACGTAGCGCTCCCATGTCAGCCCGCCGATCAGCGTCCGGAGACCAAGCCAGCGCAGGTAGCGCGAGGTCGGGATGGTGCCAACTACATCGCCTCCTCCGCCTATGCCGAGCACCAACGCGTAGCTCGACTCCTTCACGAGCGCTTCGAGGGATTTCCGCATACATTTCCCCGCCTAAACTGGCCCATCTTTGTATATAAATTTTACCAATTATCATAAAAAGTGGAAAATATTTCCTAATAACAGAAAAGTTTAAATATTATACACTTAGATAGCCTACATCGGGCGAGACCAAGGCTAGAGGAGTGGAAATCGTGGAGCTTGACGAAACAGATCGAAAGTTGCTCAACCTGCTGCAGGGCGATGCCAAGGCGCCATACGCGAAGCTCGCCAAGCGGCTGGGTATAAGCTCCTCGGGCATCCACAAGCGGGTAAGGCGACTCATCGATGCCGGGGTGATCAAAAAGTTCATCGCAGTCGTAGATCATCAAATCATAGGGAAGAAACTCAAGGCATTCATCGGGATCTCGACCTCGCCTGGCACATGTGGTGAGGTGATAACCCACTTAAGCAGGCGCCCCGAGGTGCTCGAGATTCACGAGGTTGCGGGGGAGCACGATCTTTTTGTGAAGCTCATCACCGACGACACCCTCAAGCTGAACGAGCTTCTGCACGAGATGGACCGCATCCCGGGGGTGAGCAGCAGCCGCACCCTGATCGTGCTTAAGACGGAGAAGGAAACTAGCGCGGTGGCACTGACTAGTTAGGCGCCTTTCACCTCGCACAGTGTGCCTCATCAGTGTGGTGGCTGATAAGGTGGTCGTTCTACACGATTCGAAGTTTCATCTCGAACTGCTGCGGGACCCTTAGACTTGAAACCGAGAGGAGCTATCTTCGTCCTGTTGGAGGCATTGAAGAAGGAAAAGCTCGACCTAGATAGCTTCTTGGAGGTCTTGGACGAGCTGATACGGCAGGGTTTCAGGCCGAAGGAGGAAGTCTGCCTTGAGACAATTAAGGAAGCGAGGAAATCGTTCGGCGAGAATAAATTCTTAGAAGCCAAATTAGGAAGAGGATGGAAGAAAAGGGCTTAAAACCGGTCAACTTGACAACGTAGCCGGAGCTTGAAAGAATTGGGAGCGAGAGGGATTATTGACTTCCCACCGCCAAAGTTTAAAAACAGCCGATATCAACTAGCGGTAGTGAGTTCATGGTCATCGAAAGAGAGGAAATGCAAGAAGTAGCCCGAGGATACAAAGAGCCAATTGCGTTAAACCTAGGTTCCCATTCGGCCTTGGATGCTTGGCAGGGGCAGCGCAACTATGGGCTGAGGAGCATCATCTACACCACCCCCGGCAGAGCGCGGATCTACCTCCAGAACCCCATGATTGGAAGAGAGGATGAACTCATAGAAGATCTGCCGAGTCTCGTGGGAAGGGATCTACGTGTCGTGAACGACCCCAATGACATAAGGAAGGACGACGATTGGAGGGCCGTCATCCTGATCCTCGACAAGTACTCAGATATAGTCAAGTATGTCGACAAGTTGGTGGACCTGGAGTGCCTGCAGATCCCCAACAGGGCATTTTCCGTCTATGTTGGCGGGGACGAGCGCTGTAGCGTGATCGAGGACAAGTTCCCCATCCCCATAGTCGGTTCTAGGGCGCTTCTGAAGATAGAGAACAGGGGTGAAATTGAGAAGG
Source organism: Candidatus Hodarchaeaceae archaeon (assembly GCA_030016755.1). Taxonomy (GTDB): domain Archaea; phylum Hadarchaeota; class Hadarchaeia; order Hadarchaeales; family Hadarchaeaceae; genus JASEJC01. Next base: position 8,541 of record JASEJC010000029.1, read on the forward strand.
ACTATTATTGGTTCTCTGAGAGGGCGGGCATACCACATCCAAGATCCTACCAATTCGTGGTTCATGAGGGTGGGATAAGGTTTAAGGAGTTCATCGATGAGCCCATGCTCTTGAAGACCGAGCATGCCAGCAGGAAGTTTGAGAGGGAGTTCATCTTCGCCGCGGATTCCCGTGACTTGGAGGAAAAGGTTGCGAGGGAGGTCGAGGCCGGAAACCTGGACAGAGAATCCCTGGAGATGGCCCGTGTCGAACAGATCGTGTTAGGGCCCCACGCGAACTTTAACTTCTTCTTCTCACCATTAGACGCGGGAAGTGATTGGGGGGATGTCGACGATTGGTTCGCGAAGCTTTACAACGTGAGCGTGGAGGAGGCAAGGATTTGCTTAGCGAACCAGCTCCTATCAATAGACGAGCGCAGGGAGACCATACTCGACGGCTTGAAGAGGCTACCATCAGATGTCCAAGCGAAGATAAGGGGAGCCCCCTCCTTCGAGGTCACGGCACACTTGATGATGAGCCTCAGGGAGTCCCTCCTCAAGGATGTCCACCGCTATGCCGACCGGTTCCTCTTAGCATGTAGGGAGCACGCGTATCCCGGGATAATCGGGGCCTGGTGCCTGCAGACGTTGATCACGTGGGACCGTGTGTCGCGGTATGAGTTGAGGCCTGCGATCAAGCTGGACTTCACGGGCGGCGCCGAGGTCAGGACCGCTGCGGATTACGGGTTGTATGATGTTCCCGAAGGCCGAGATCCATACATGCACATCCCTGTGACGCAGGACGTCGCACTGAGACACGGCGGGGGGACAAACGTTCACATGGGCGTGGGATCGCAGTACGCGAATGCAAAGTACAAGAGGGTGATGAGCACAGGTGATCGGATAGCATTGGAGATCAAAAGAGCGTGGGGAATGAAGCAGCTACACGAAATAGTGACTTAGGATGGAATCGAGCGAGAAACCCCATGCGCTTCAGCCGTGGGATGAATCGCGTGCCAAGGGCCGATTCCACCCAATACTTTCGCTTTTTGTAAAAGAGAAATAAAGCTAGTTTGGACCCCATTTGACAAAAACGCGCTGATTCGATTGTTGTTATATTTATAACAACGAACCAACGACAAATCACATATAAATAACTCGAGCGCCTATTTTGAACGAGGGAAGTCAACTTGATTTTCCGCAGGAAGAAAGACAAACCCGGAGCGGCTCCTGCTAAAGGAAATCTCAGCGAGAGCGCCGCAGAGACCCCGCCCAAAACCAGTGCCACCGAGGAAACTGAAGGAATATCTAAAGGAGAG
>JASEJC010000002.1 GCA_030016755.1 Candidatus Hodarchaeaceae archaeon
CTTGCCGGTCTCGTAGTCCTTCCGGCGGTTGAGCATCCAAGCGGGGACCCCGTGCTCGATTGGATTTTTTAGGATTTTTTCGAGGAGCTCGATCTGGCTCTTGTTAAGGTCGCCCAACTTCGCAAAGGGATCGACATCTGCTGCGTAGGCAACCGCCCGGGCGTATGCGACGCTCACGCCCTTCAGGTCAGCTAGGGCTAAGTGAACTCGCCTCTCACCCCGCAGGTCCTTTCCCGCAATTCTCACGATGTGCTTGAATTCCTCTGGCATGTTTTACCTCTGTTACCATTCTACCGTTAAACTTGTTTGGCGTCCTATTAAGTCATTTACCATGGCGCCGGGGCAGGGATTCGAACCCTGGAGGCCCAAAGGGCCACACGCTCTCCAAGCGTGCGCCTTACCTGGCTAGGCTACCCCGGCACCGGATAAAATATGGGGCTATTCACCATATATCCGCTTCCGCAATAGCATGGGCTAAAATTATTTCCACTTTCGGGGATAAGTCCCGGGCGACATCACCACGCGCTCGGGCTTCGCGACGATTCCGTGTTCGGCCTCGTAGATTTGTTTGGAGTTCATCGTCGCCCTCGCTAGTCCCACGAGTTCGCCCTTCAGCGTGAAAAGTGCGACGAGGTCATCGGGGGAGATGCCCGTTTCGACCGTTAGTACCCCGGGGGCCGCCAAGCTTGCCCCATGGCAGAGGGCATCCACCGCCCCATCCCGCACGACTATCTTGGGCAAATGCTGTGCCGCGGCCTCGACGAACAACACAACCTCGCGCAGATGCTTCTCTTTTCCTTCTTCACGCCAAAACACATATGCGTCGGCGAGATCGTGGAGCTTCACCGCAGTTTCCTCGCGGAAGGGCCCAGTTCGCGTCCTCCGCAGCTCGCGCATGTGGGCTCCGCACCCCAATGCCTCACCCACGTCATAACACAGCTTCCGGAGATAGGTTCCCGCCTCGCAACCAACGCGCATGAGCACATCACGGCCCTCTCGCTCGAGCGATTCGAGGTAGTAAATTTGTCGGATGCGCAGTTGCCGTCTCACGGCCGCGCGCAGAGGTGGACGTTGATAGATCTCGCCCTCGAACTCTTGGAGTACCCGCTCTAAGCGAGATTGGGGAACCTCGCCGTGCAGGCGCATCACACAGACATACTCCTTGCCCGCAGGAAGCAACGTTTGGATAATTTTTGTCGCATCCTCCAACGCCACAGGTAGCACTCCACTCACTCCCGGGTCTAGGGTGCCGCCATGCCCGGCCCGGCGGAGGTCGAGCACGCGCTTCACCCACGCCACTATTTCGTGAGATGTCGGTCCGGGCGGCTTGTCGAGGTTAACTATCCCTAGACGGATGTGTTCTCGAATCGGACGCTTGGAGGGCTCGCATCCATGGTGAGGGTCAGTCGTGTCGTGGGTTCTGATAAGCGTTTGGCGTTCGACGTCAGAAGGAAGCTTGCCCAATCTCAACACCAGCTTAACCAGCAGCCTCAAGGGCCCGCTTTACCTCTTCGTCTGTGGCTCCTTTCGAAATATCTAATTTTTTGTCAGTGGGTTCGAGGTGTGAAATGTTACAACGCCTTCGCTTTACCCCCAGCCCGCTCACGATTACGTAGGTGGAGTCCAACACCTCAACGATGACGCATCGCTTGCCGGCCTCATGCCCCGCAAGCTTTACGCAAACTCGTCCGACCTCCATGACCATCCTAAGATCTCCTCTTCATTGCAACGGCGACCGCAGTTTCCAATATCCGCACCATCTCGCGAATAGAAAGGCGCCCCGTGTTCAGCACGAGATCGAAGGGTGAATGGTCGTTCACGTCGATGCCATAAAATTTCTGAAAGCGCTTTATCTCGCTTCGCTCCCGCGCCACGGTTTCCCTCATGACCTCCCTAAGCCTGCGTTTCTCACGTCGGGCTATCCGCATGACCCTCACTTTAAGAGGAGCGGTAAGCAAAATTTTCACGTCGGCCTTCTTTGCCATCCACCCCGCGAGGCGAGCGTCGATGAGTACCCTGTCGTTCCTCGCGGCATCTGCGGTTCGGCGATCTATCATTCGATCTATGTTCGGGTGGCGTTCCGCGTATTTTGAAAACTCATCGAGTGCCATCCCGCGCTCCTCTGCGAGTTGTCTGAACATGGAACCAGCGCAAACATACTGTAACCTAAATTTTTTGACAAGGGTTTTAGCAGCTGTGGTCTTGCCCGCGCCGTGCAAGCCGCTTATCGCGACGACGACCATTTTCTCACACCCTCGCTGCTTCCTTTATCACTTGCCGCGTGCAGGCCGGACAGAGGTATCCACCAAACGGCCGATTTGGCATGCGGGAACTCCGGGGGAGGGACTGCAGCCTGCTTGCTCTTACCCAAGGAACGCCCCCCAGCGGACGACCACACGAAGCACACTTGGGCTTGCCCGAACGTTTTTCTTTATAGTGAACCAACACCCGCCCGCCAGGGGTATGCACGCGCCTCCCGCCGTAGCTCTTGGTCCTGTATCTCCTCGCCGGCATGTTATTCCCTGATCAATATTTTTCGGAAGATCTGGGAGAATCCTATGTAGGTGAGGAAGTACCACCACCCTATGCCGAACGCGACCAACCTACCAAAAACTGGAAGGTCTATGGTAAAAGGCAACCAAGCGACGACCCACCCGCTGTACACCGCACCCAAGAGGTTCCAAATGAGTATCAGGGGGATGAAATAGAAGATGGCAGGTTTAAACGTTTGTGAGAGCACCTGTCCTTGGAGTTTGGCTATTTCACCTTGGCGCTGCTGAATTTTGTGTAGCTGCTTCATGTCTCGTTTGCTTCGGGCATCGCGGAGCTCCTTCTGAAACTCCGCAATCTTTGCCTTGTTTTCCCTCACCAGATCCCAGTTTACCACGCGCTTGTTCACCAGCGTTATGAGCAAAGCCATCACCACCCCCACACCCAAAATGATGAACATAGAGTACGTGTAGATCGGGGATAAGGAGACGCCTATCAAGTTCGCGGCTCGAGAAACGTCCGCCCTTAATACAAATATATTTTCCTCGACGGGAGTTTGGGCAAGGGAGCTGAAGGCTTGGGTAATTTTGGTGTCGAGCTGGTTATCAATATTTTCGACGCGGGAACTGAAGTTACTCTCGTATACCGTTGATGCGTTTGATACAGCTGTCGAAGCGCCACCACTATCCCCTCTTCTGAGCGATGAAATGGCCGAATCGAGCTTGCCCAGTAAGTCTTTCAGCGCTGCTTGGTCATTTCCCCCTTGGGCTTGAACGGTCCCCACGCTGAGGATGGGTACGGTCAATGTGGCCATGATAAACAAGACGATTATTTTTTTGCGCACAATTTCACCTTAATGCCAACACCAACTCTTTTACGGCTTCGTTTAATTTTTTATCCCTATTTTGAATTATCCTCACTGGGGCCCCCGAAAACGCAGCGTATGCCGCGGCCGCCGAGCGGTTCAGTAGCTGGTGCTCTTCTATTTCTTGTATGAGCTCTTTGTCCCGCCGTCTAGTTGCATCCTTGATACGCCGTCTAGCGACCTCCTCCGGTGTTGCCTCTATTATGATAATAGACTCTGGCTTGAGTTCCTCTAACACCCATCGGGGTAAGCCGGGGTAGTATCCCTCCGGTTTCCTGACAAAACAGTGGGTGTCGACAAGGACGGGTTTCCGTTCTGCCGCGCGAGCGATTCGCTTACCTGCCTCGCGCTGAATCTCGCGGTATGGGCCAGTCGAAACTTTCCGCATGTCATCACGGTCGCTGACCCCCTCGCGCTCGCGCATGAGTTCCAGCATGATATCACCATAGTTCAAAAACTCATAAGTGATTCCCTGTGTCTTGAGCTGTTTAAGCGCCGCTTCTATTACTGTGGTCTTCCCGGACCCAGGCACTCCGGTTACGACCACTATTTTCTCACCCACCCAAGAACCTCCTAACAGCTGGAAACATCTCCGCTACCCGCTCTTTCGCTATCTCTTGGTAAAGGCTATGCATAATACTAACGGCCAGCAGGATGCCAGTCCCACTGCCCAGGGCGCCAAGGGCGTCGGCACCCGCCGAAAGCAACCCGACGGATGCTCCGCCCAACAGAGCCACGGTCATGATGTACCTGCTCAGCACCCATTCCATCACCCTTGTATCGCGGCGGAAGCCGGGGATAAGCATGCCTGCTCGGTCCAGCTGCTGCGCTATGTCTCGTGGGCCCATCCCTGTCATGTTAACCCATAGCCAAGAGAAGCCCATGCTGAGAAGAACCAAAAGCGCAATATATACAACGGCATGGATCGGGTCGGCCGCCACACCAGATATGCCTGCCGGGGCAGAGGTGTAGTAAGCAATCCAAGGGGCGTGGAGAACTGCGCCGACTATCCTCAAGTTCGCAAACACCACCATTGCAAGAATTACCGGGATAACTGATGTGTAGAGGAATTGGATTGGGTAGCGCCCCCTAATCCCCCCAAACCTGCCATAGGCGAGGGGGATTTCGATCCGCATGTTTTCGACATAGACCACGATGAAGAATATCAAAATTGTCGCAAACAATCCCATCATGTTGGGTAGTCCAGGCCTAAAGAAAGCGTCCCCGAAACTTTCTCCGCCCAGCATCGCCCCTGCGAAATTTGGGATGACCCCGGTTGCTGGGTTCAGAGCCTGCCAGATCACCGTCATCGCGACGCCCCCAAGTATGAAGAGACTGATCCCGCTTCCGAATCCATACTTTGAGACCAGCTCATCCAAATAGATCACGATAACTACCCCGAGCGTTAGCTGGAACAGGATGAAAAGGCCAGCCGGGGTTCCCAATCCAATGCCAAAGCCATAGTGCCCCGCGAGCACGAGCATAGCTCCCTCGAAGAGCCCCATGAGTAGGGCCCCAAATTTTTGGACTCCAGTAAAGAGGGCGCGATCATCAGAGTTGGTGAGATCGAGCCCGATGATTTTGCTTCCCACGAGCAATTGCATTATAATGCCAGCAGTGACAATGGGGCCTATCCCCAGCTCCATTAAACTTCCAGCGTGGCTAGCCAACACATATCTCAATTGCCCAAAAAACTCCTGGACCCCGGCGTCCCAGACCCCGTTGCCGTTAAGGTCGGTGAAAGTGTCTATTCCCTCGTCGTATATACCATTCCCGTTTACATCCTCGAACGGCTCGCGAGCAGCTGGGCCGTAGAGCGGAACCTGGGTCAAGATGAAGAAGATGAGGAGCGCTATCCCGGTCCACATGAACCTTTCCCTGAAGGAGACACGCCGCTTCGGGACCGCAACCTCCGGCATCCTGCGCACGAGAGGCTCCAACGCATAGAGACTTGACCGCGGCCTCTCCTCCTTCTCCGCCTTCTCCATCGCCTTCACCTGGAGATGGCCTTGCCGCCAGCTTCCTCGAGCTTTCGCTTAGCCGACTCGACAAAATTCTTGGCTGTAACATCCATTGGGCGCGTGACTTTACCACCACCCAGAACCTTCTCGAAACCGAGCTTTCCAACGTCGACCATAAATTTTTCACCTTCTTGTCTTGCTACACCAAGCTGCAATAGTTCCTCCATGCGTTCATCGAGATCTCCGACATTTATCGCTTTAACCTCCTTCCGTACAGCAGCCGGGCGCGTGAAACCGTGCTTGCCGAAGTAATCGGGCATGTACCTGACGACGTATGCCCACTTGTGCTTGTGCCCTCCACTCATCCCCCTGCCTCCACTCTCCCCGCCGCCGCGCCCTCGTTTTGAACACCCCCTTCCGTAAGTGCGCGTGCCCCGCTGCCCCCTGACCTTTCTCCGCCTCCTCACAACCATGCGATCACCTAAGCCATCCTGAGGATCAGTTCATTTATCAGCTCGCCGCGGTAACCGAGGTCCCCGCGGTCTTTGAACGGGCGCTTTGTCGCTTTGTACCCTTTGTGTGGTGGGTTGAGTCTAAAGACTTTTTTTAACCCGGGAAGCGCCCCCAGCCCTGCCTCACCGGCGCATATCGCAGCGGCCAAGGCACCGATTGATGAGAACTTGGTCTTGGATCTCACAAGTTCGTCTGTCAGGCGCTCGTCGCCGGGCAACCTCCCGCGCTTTCGCAGAAGATGCTCAAGCACACTGGGTTTAACCTCACCCCAAGTGACGAAATCTTTTATTTTTTGAAGCATCCCTCGATGGGACGAAATGTCATCGATTATAACACAATGATTGACGCGCGTCAGCCCAATCATCCCTAACGTTTCCTTGGCATCTCTCCGGATGTTAATTCCGCCGCGGATCCTGATCACAGCCAGCTTAACCACTTTCCTCACCAGGCATCCCGATGACAATGTGTTTCTTGGATTGTTCGCGCAGTGATATCCGCGAGGTCTGCTTAAGAGCATCCAGCGTGGCAAGGGCGAAGTTAATAGTCGTGCGCGTCTGTCCCTCTGAGCGAGTCCAGGCGTCTTTTATCCCGGCCATGTGGAGGATTGACTTTGGAACCTCAGCTGCAGCTACGCCGAGTCCTCTTGGCGCCGGCTTTATGGTCACGCTTACGCTTCCACTTCTTCCAATGACCTCAAAGGGCACTGAGTGATGGCGACCACAACCACACTCCCAGCTTCCACATCCCCGCGCGACCTCTGTGATATTCAACCTCGCGGCCGTCATGGCTTTTCTGACGGATGAACTAATCTCCCTGGTACTCCCGATCCCAACCCCAACGATACCATCTCGGTTCCCGACAACTCCCACGACTCTAAATTTAACCCGCCTGCCGGATTTATGCATCCGTTGGACCAAGCTCACCCCCAAGATATCCTCTTCTAGGTTTGGCACGAGGGCATCGACGATTTCGGGCTCTTTGATCGGCTTTCCCTGCCGCAAAATCTGTGAAATTTTAGTTATCTGCCCTTCCTTTATCGCTCGCCCAACGCTTGTGCGTGGTTGCCAAAGATCTATATTGAACTTTTCCATTTTTAACCACCGAACTTCGTAATTATTGCTTGTCTTATCTCATTAAAGTGCTCTGAGATCCGTTCGGGTGGAAGCCCTCGCGCGAGGTAACCAGAGAACCTCGCTTGGTATCCCTTTGCGTTCTTTTCCTTTAGCTCGGCGGCATACCGGGAGATATGCGTTCCCTTTATCCTGTCCTCTGGGGGTAGAACTTCTGCCTCGTGAGGGATCTGTAGGCCTGCGTCGAGCGCGCCCTTCAAGATAGCAAAGACTTTGGCTTGCCGAGTGGGATTATGCGCGCCGATATCAAGTGCACATTCTTTCACGCCGGCCTTAACTGCGCGATATCCGCAAAGCAGACCAACTAAGTAAGCTGTGGGGATATTTGAGGTATGACCCTTCCAGCCGAACCCCCCCAACTGTTTCGAGTGAGCCGATGCTAAAGTCATATCACCGACTGGGGTTGCCCGCACGACTTGAGTTATAGTGTGTTTAAGGGAGATTCGCGTGACCAAACGTGGCACCCCAGAGCGGAGCAGCCTGAGCCTGCGCCGGTAATCGGTCTTGCCCTCCCGTTTTCGTCTGAACTGAACCCTGTACCTAGGTCCGATTTTTGGCATCCTTATCACCTCAACAATCCTCGCTCCCTGAGGTAGGTCTCGAGATGGGCCCTGCTCCTAAAGGCACCGCCCCTGACCATGTTGTAAAGCCGGCGGTACTCCCTCGGCCCAATTACACCTTCCTTCTTCAACTCCCGCAGCCTGAAACGCAACGGGCGAACGGTTCGAATCCAGCTGGCTTTTTTCGGGAGCCTCGCATGCTTCGCGCCTTTTCTGCTACCAACACCGCGCCGCCTACCCTTCTTGCGTTTGACGGCTCGCTCCCTGAACCTCCCACGACTTGACCCGCGTTCCGGTTTCGCGCGGATGACCCCCTGACTGATTAGGTCCCTGATATCCTGACGGGTGATCGCGACTGAGACGTCGGCGGCTCGAGTTGGGTCTATCCAAACCCTGTTGACGCCAACCTTGAGTATTTCAGCTGCCAGTCTCTTCTTTAGGTTCAACTTCATGTTTTTCAACTCCTGGATTCAACACTCGGATGCCGAGCTCCTTAGCTTTAGCTATAATTTGTTCCCGCTTCCGTCTCCCAACACTTGAAGCAACCCGGGCTGCCTGCGTGGTTGTATCTATTCCCTCGAGATCTTGTGGCCTATAAACCAAAACTTCTGAGAACCCCGATGGGTGAATCCCTCTAATTCGCTTAGGTTGTCTATACCCTACTGAGACTGCTGCAGGCTTCCCGCGGCGGCCGACGCGCATTTTGCTATCTCGCCCTCTGGGCTTGCGCCACTTCTCACCTAGTCTCTTGAACCTAAACCACTCCTGTCTTCTAAACCTCGGCAAACGCTTTTTCCTCATTGTCCTCACGTTCGCTCCACTATGTAGCATCCGTCCTGAAAAATTCTCAAGTCTCGGTATTTAACAAAAGTCGCCTGCTCGATGTTGAATGCCGTCTGTCCGACTTCTTCCTTGTCTGCTCCACTAACGAGAATCTCGTCACCACAGACCTCGACATTGACATCCCCGACGATCCTTGCCACTCGGGGGGCGCGCTCTCCAAGGAAATTTTGGATGAGTACTCGTTTGCCCTCAACTTTAACGGTGATAGGAAAGTGAGAATACACGATGCGCAATTTGTAAACGAAGCCGTTGGTCACGCCTTTGAACATGTTTTGTAGGTGCGCCTTGACCGTGTTGACGGCTGCTTTGTCCGTGCGGCGCGTAGAATCAGTTTCGATCAAGACTTTTCTCCCTTCCACTCTTAGCATCAGGTTTGGAAAATCAAAGGTTCGTATGAGCTTGCCCTTCGCTCCACTGACTTCGACAGTCCTGCCTGAGAGTTCGAGCTTCACGCCTTCGGGCGCCTCGATTTCTTCTTTTATGGAAAGTGGCATCGACTGTACTCCCCAAGTTGACTCCGTCTAACCTCAGCGTTTCTTTATTAAAAGGGTGAGGAAAAAGAAATGCCTTGCTAATAAACGTATGCCAAAAGTCTTCCGCCTAGCCCGAGTTCCATCGCCTTTTTGTGCGTCATTACTCCTTGCTGGGTCGAAACCACTAGCGACCCGAAACCCGCCGCTGGAAGATAACGTTTTTCCCACCCTTCGTACTCGTCCTTTTTCGTGGAATGTCGGGGTTTTATCACGCCGCACCCGTTTATCTTGCCTTGAAGTGTCACTCTGAACTTCCCTGCCTTGCCGTCATCGATAAACTCGAAGTCCCCCACGAAACCCTCGGCTTGCATGATGCGCAGGATCTCCCCCACAAGCTTGGAGGCTGGAGCGAGGATAACTTCCCGCTTTCGGGCCCGTTCATAATTTTGGATTTTAGAGAGCGCGTTGGCCAATGGGTCTAGCAACATCTTCACACCTAGCTATATTTTTTGAACCCCATCTTTGGGGCGAGCTCTCGAAAACAACGCCTGCATAGCTTCAACCCGTGCTGTTGATAAACGTGCCCATAGCTACCGCAGTGTACGCACCTGTGGGCGCCCTTTCCGAATCTTCTTTTTGGCATCATACCACCTGAACTCCAAATTTGGTGATCATGAAATTTACAGCCTCTTCCTTAGTAATTCTATGGCTCGGTGGGATTGACTTGGCCAAATGCCTCCTCCTACTTATCCTGTAGCCGGGTCTCGCCAGCGCAACGCAGACATCCATGCCGAATATCCCTATTTCGGGGTCGTAGGAAATGCCTGGGATGTCTATGTGCTCTTTAATGCCGAATGAAAAATTGCCGCCGTTGTCAAATGAATCCTTCTTAATGCGCCGCTCAACGGCATCGAGAATTCGCTTCAAGACCTCATCCGCTCGCGAGCCACGTAAGGTCACCATGCAACCTATGGGTGCCCCGCGCTTTACTCCCCACTCTCGAACCGCTTTCTTTGCGTAGGTACGTACAGGTTTTTGTTTGGTGACGCTTTCAAGCACTTTCTCGGCCTTGACAAGCTTATCACCACCTTCACCAACGCCCACGTTCAAAACAACCTTCTCAATTCGAATTTCACGCATCGGATTCATTATCTCACGCCCGGTAGTGTGATAGATGGTTTTTTCTTGCCCACGACGAACACATAGTCTTCTGGAGCTTGGAACTCTTCCCCATCTGTTTTTAGAATCACGATGTTTGGTTGTGCGCTGGTGACCCGCTTGATTTCAGATATCCTACCGATCTTGCCGACATTAGTTCCGCCTGTGATCAATGCCATCGCGCCCACCTCAAACGGAAAGCGTTCTAGCACCTTCAGGTCAGGCAATGCCAGTTTAGCGACATCTCTTGGCTTGAACTCGTTCAGGTCGCCTACGAGCGTTTTGCCGTCATGAAATGTCAGCTGGACCTTTCCCCCTCGCACAATTTGCTTACGCACCACCTCACAAAGTTTAACGGATGCCTCGGACTGATTTATCTCACTAACAATCAAGCGTTTCCTGTGGTCCAAAAGCACGCGATAACTACGGCCGAGCGCAGGTAACTGTACCACATCCATTATTCCAACCGGGAACTTGGGCTCCCGCCTGACCTTCCCATCCACCAAAACGTTTCCTTTAGAGAGAATGTGGTCGATAACTCTGCCCTCGTGCCCGACCGATAGGTAATCACGTAGGAGAAGGCGCAAAGGGATGGCACCTTTGCTGGGGTGGGGGCCGGGTGCAGCCTTCGTCGTCCAAGTGAACGATTTGCGAGGTAGCTTGAGAGCCCTCGACGCAGCATAGCGTTTCAGATGCCTGCTTCCGCCTTTTTTAGCCACTTTTAGCCACCCTTTCAAGAGCTTGCATGCGTTCCTTGTCTTCGGCGAGCTTCAGCAGCATAACATTTGAAGGTCGAATGGGTCTTGGAACTTGGGTCCCATCGGCTTTGGTAATAGATGCCCCCTCAACGTAAAGCGATCGACGTTTGGAATCTATGCCCACAACCTCGCCCTCAAGTTTCTTGAAATCGCCACGTAGGACCCGCACGCGGTCGCCCTTCCTTAGAGGTAGTGCCCGGGTTTTGTATTTTTCCTTTAGCTCCCGGCTGAGAGGGGCCGAGAGAAACCTATGCCTAAGGTGTAGGGGGGCGGAATAAAGCGCCAAACGTTGTTTTCTGGGTTTGCTTGTCACCATAGGTCAAACCACCATCGAAGCTATCCCCGCTACCCGCGGCCATCTCTCAGCGGCCTCCCTCGCCATGGGTCCCTTGATTTCGGAGCCACGGGGGGCGGCCTCAGGGGTGATGAGTACAGCTGCATTGTCCTCAAATTTTACGCGCATGCCGTCCGCGCGGCGGTACTCCTTTGTCTGCCGGATGATGACTGCTTGAACGAGTTGAGCTCTGAGCTCGGGGGTTCCTTTCTTGACCGATGCAACAATGCGATTGCCAACGCCAGCATTTGCCATGCGCGCGCGTCTACCCTTGTAGCCCATCACACTTATAATCTGCAACTCCCTAGCCCCGGTGTTATCCGCACATATGAGGGTCGCCCCTACTGGCAGTGCACGCACAGGAGCCACTGCAGAGACCCCTATTGAAGTGGCAGCTCCTTTTTTCCCCATTTTTATGCCCCCAATTTCTGCACGACGACAAATGCCTTGGTCTTGCTAAGTCGCCGGCATTCCATGATCCTGACCCTGTCGCCCGCCTTTGCCGCGATGCAGGGAGGGTTGTGGGCATGGAACTTTGAGGTACGACGTTCGTATCTCTCGTATTTAGGGATGTGGTGCATGCGCTCGAGCTCCACGGTCACCGTGTGAGCCATTTTGTCGCTCACGACTACCCCCTCGAATGCTCGCCCTCTCACCGACAGCGTGCCGTGAAACGGACACTTCTGGTCCAAGCATTTTTCCTTTGGTGGTTCAATTCCCATGCCAACCATTTTTTTCACCTCTTCCGCCTGACCCGCTCCTCAGGCCGCCCAATCAGCTTTTTGCCTTCAACTGTTACTCCCTTGCCGTTTGACATGGCAATCAAGAAAGTCGAGCTCGATTTTGGGATAATTTTGTCCTTGCCCGCCTGCTCCACCACTAGCATGTCCCGCGTTTCATCGACTATCTTTCCATGGATGCCGACCAGCGTGGGGTCCGAACTATTCACGACTCTAGCCTCGAGCCCTATAAGCTCGTGCCGCATCGGGTTTTGTTTAGTCACAGACATTGAACCACCTATCTTACGTCGACCATCTCGGGGGAGAACCCCATCACCACGAGCACATCCTTGACGCGCGATTTGTGGTCGCCTTGTAGTTCGATGCGTCCATCTTTTGCTGTCCCTCCACATGCGAGTTTTTCTTTGAGGCTCTTTGTCAGCTCCTTCAGGTTCAACTGTTTTTCGTCCAGCCCTTCGATGACTGTCACGACCTTGCCGAATTTTCGCTTCTCAGAGAACACGTTTATTCGCTGTTGTTCGCGTGCTATCTCCTGACAGACGCAGAGTTCCTTTGGCAAACCACAAACCTTGCATATTTCTTGCAGCGCTCATGCACCTCCTTTTTGTTTTTCCTTCAATATCGTAAGTATCCTTGCGATAGTGCGCCTGAGCTCCTTGATTCGCGCAGGGTTCTCCAGCGAACCGCCTGCAGTTACGGTCGCCCGTGCCCGCGCCAATTCGGCCCGCAGCTCCCTGAGCTTCTCGAGCATCTCCTCGGGGTTCATCGCCCTAATCTCGTTAGGTCTCAGTATCGCCACTCGCCTCGCCTTCTTTAGGTGCTAGTTTTTCCTCTTCTTCAGGTTTGGGCTGTGGTGCCTCAGCTGGCTTGGTCTCTGCTTCTACCTTGATTTCGTCAGGCAATGAGACATCGGGGAGCATTATGCTGACTTTGACTCCGGCCACCCCGGGCTTGAGTTTCGCTACGGCATAGCCATGACTCACGAGTTTCTCAGCGGGTACGCCGGCTTTGCTGAGATAGCCCTGATAAAATCTCTCGCTCCTCGATCGCTCCCCGGCTATCCTTCCTGAAACCACGATCTCAACGCCGCGCGCGCCCGCACCCATTATTCGCCTAATCATGCCGCGACAGGCCCGCCTCACGCGTATCCCGCGCTCGATGGCGAAGGCGACTCGCTTGGCCATAATCGGACCTGATAATTCAGGTTTCGGAATTTCGACCACTTCCACCTGCGGGTTTTCCAGCCCAAATTTTTTTTCTAACTCATCGGTGAGCTGTTTGATGCTCTTTCCCTTACGCCCTATCACCATGCCCGGCCTCTCCACATATAGGGCCACGTGTGTGCCAGTCGGAATCCGCCTCACATCCGCGCCGCTGTAACCAGCCCGCTCTAGCTCTGCCTCCAAAAATGACTCGAGTTCGACGCGCTTCATGCCCAACTTTATGAAGGTTCGCTCCACTGGCACTAGGACGCCTCCTTTAGGACTATCTCGATATTTGTAAGCGGCTTGTTGAATGATGTAGCCCGCCCGAAAGCCCGCGGGAGAATTCCTGGAAGGGTGATGCCTTTGTAAGCGCTGGCGTGTACGATCAGGAGCTTTTCGGCATCCAGCCCTTTGTAGCTCGCGTTGGCCTCCGCGTTTTTTAACACCTTTAGGATCTCCCGGGCTGCTTTGACAGGGTACTGTCCGCTGCCATGGCCCCCTTTCCTATGGGCAAGTTTCTTTCTGTGTCGTACGAAGGAAACTGCTTTTCGCTTAGCTCGGACTGCTTCCAAATATTCCTTCGCGGCGTTCAAACGCATGCCCCGTATGGCACGACAGACCTCCATCGCGTGCTTGGGTGAGATCCTCATTTCCTTACCGAATGCCCTCGCGCATGGCTCATTGATTTTAGCAGAGTAACCAAACTTGGGCATTGACATCACTTCAGTGGGATGTACATTGAGCTGCGGGTAGCCCCTATGCCTGGAGTGCCGTGGATAACCTTCTTTCGTGTCTGAGAGAATTCCCCTAGGCGGTGGCCAATCATCTCCGGCGTCACCTCGACGACGATGAATTCCTTTCCGTTATGGACGGCAAACTTTAGACCTACCATCTCAGGTAGCACTATCATCTCTCTGCAATGAGTTCGAATAGGACCCTCCCCGCCCGCCGCCCTTGTTCTCCTGATGTGCTCCATCAATTTTTTCTCCATTGGGGTGAGGCCTCGAACCAACGAACGTCTTTGGCGAGCCGGTAATAGCTTCGCAAAATCATCTAGGGGGAGCTTTTGGAGCTCCTCGAGTGCGTAGCCATGGAAGGTGAACTTCTTGGGCATAGTCTTACCTCTTACCTGTTCTCCTAGCCGATATTAACCCCACTTTCTGTCCCGGTGCAGTGCTCCTCGCGATCGTTTTTGGTCTGCCGGCGTGTTTTCCCCTGCCTCCCCCAAATGGGTGGTCTACGACGTTCATCGCCACGCCTCGGACATGCGGATAGGGTTTGCCCTTGGCGAGCAGGATGTGGTAGCGCTTCCCAGCCTTGGTTAAAGGTTTCTCCAAGCGTCCGCCCCCAGCGACAACCCCGATGGTCGCGCGGCAGCGGGGGTTGAAGTCCCTGAGCTCACCGGATGGAAGCTGGACGGTGGCGCGGCCGACATCGTGGGCGATCAAGGTGGCGCAAGTGCCAGATGACCTCGCAAACCGTCCTCCATCCCCCGGCCGAGATTCGATATTGTGGATGGGAGTGCCTTCGGGTATCTCGGCTAACGAGAGGGTGTTTCCGGGCTTTGCGGGGGCAGAGATCCCCGCTGCTATCCGCTCCCCTAATTTTATTCCCTCTGGCGCGAGGATCAAGCGCTCCTGGCCGTCACCATACCTTACCCTAGCGACCGGAGCGTTTCTGCCGGGGTCATTTAGAATGTCGATTACCACCGCCTCGCCAGTTTCCTCAGGTGGGGGCAGCCTTATCTCACCCAGCCTGCGCCAATGTTTCGCTCGATAGGTTGGTGAACCTTTTCCACGACGTTGGGCTCTGATCCGCTTGCCCATTTAAATCATCCCCAATTTTGCGGCTATCTCGTCCGCCATGAACTCGGGGGCGAGCCTCACGTAGGCACGCTTCCGTCCGTCAGGGGTTATCTCCACCTTCACGTTGTTTACCCGCACCTCAAAAAGGGTCTCGACCGCGCGTTTGACATCGGATTTTGATGCATCATTGGCTACTATAAACACGAGTTTGTTTTCAGACTCAATCAATTTCACGACCTTCTCCGTAGCTTGGGGGTAAAGCAGCACTTTGTGGGGATCCTTCATGTAAATAAACCTCCAAGTTTTTGAATAGCCCCCTTAGTCCATAGGATAAGCCGGCCCGGCACGCCTCCGGGGGCAAGCAGTTCCGCGTTGAGTTCCGCCACCCTCGCGACTTTCGTACCAGGGATATTTCTCGCCCCACGACCGATACCCCTGTCCTCCCCGACCACGATGAGAGGACCAACCGCCAATTTATACCTCCTACCCCGCATCTTGCCGCGCCCGCTTCGTACCCGCTTGCTGGAGATCACGCGCTCGATGTCACTCCAGAGCCCCAGCTTTTGAAGCACGCCTTTGATCTCGCTTGTCTTTTTCATTCCCTCGAGTTCATCGCTCACGATGAGAGGGAACCCAACAACTTTGTCTACAGCGTGTCCCCTAGACGCGACAAGTTTTTTCTCTTTAGTGGCGGCTATGGCAGACCGGATTGCAAGGCGGCGCTCCTTTTTATTTATGCGCTCGCGGAGCACTTTTTCAACCTTTGGTGGATGCGCCCGCCTACCACCCACCGTGTGAGGCGAAAATGCACCCTTGCCCGCGGCGGGATACCGGGTTCCCTTCACTCTGCGCACGCGGGAAACGCCAAAACCCTTCCCCCAAGTCTCCGCGGATGTTCGTTTGCCGGCCATCTCGTCTGCCCCCCACGGCTGGAGCCTAGCGGTTTGTGCGGCCAAGACTGCGCGCCTTATCAAGTCCGGCCGCAACTCGGTCTGAAAAACAGGCGGGAGCTCAACTTCTTCGGCTGGTTGACCTTCAAGGGAAAAAACCTGAACCTTCATTCTACGCCCCCTGGTGTGATCCCGTGCTTATGTATGTGATGGATGGCGGCGAGGTCGGAGCGCCCGGGGGCAGCCTGAGGGGTCGCCTGAGCTGCACGAGGCGCTTCGTTGGGCCAGGGACAGACCCAGCTAGCATCACGAACTCCCCCTTGATGGGGCCATAGCGTAGGAACCCCCCGCTCGGCGTAATCTTCTTGCCATCGCTTCCGATTTTCAAAATTCGTTTGTTGAATTCAGTGCGCTGGTGATATCCCATCTGACCCGGGGCGGGGACCGTCCACATGACTCGCGCGGGAGACCACGGACCGAGTGTACCAACTTGGCGCCTGCCCTCATCGCTCTTGCGTGGCAGAATTTTGATCCCCCAGCGTTTGACAGGTCCTTGAAATCCCTTCCCCTTTGTGATCGCGAGGACATCGACGAATTCCCCTTCTTTAAACACATCAGCAACCCTGACCTGCTTCCCCAGTAGACTTTTTGAATAATTCCAGCGCTCTTCGACTGAGCTGCCTCCGACGCGAATCTCGAGTAGGTCTGGCTTTCTCTTGGGGACGTTACTGGCCCAAGGCTGGGTGCAGGCTATCACGCGGATGTCGGCGACCTTGCCATCCTTGATGAGGGCTTCCGCCCGCTCGATGACCTTCTGCGCTTCGTATTTTTTAGGCAGGTTCAGTGCACGCGAGAGCTCTTTGGGTAGCTCGCTTGCCCAAACCTCAGTAACTGCGTTCAGCCCCATCGCGCTTGAGTTATAAAGACGAATTGCGCAGACAACGAGCGGCGGGGTTTCAATCACCGTCGCGGGGATGTTTATCTCCTGCCCTGCGGTCGGGCTGCCTTTGCGATCATCAATCATGAAGAGATTGATCATGCCCGCCTTGTAGCCTGCGATCGCTTGGAGACCAAGCCTAGCTTCCGCTGGCCAAGCCCGCACTTGGGCTATCGGCCGTGGGGCCCGCACGCGAGGCATGTATGCGAGCGAGCCCCGCTTCGGGCGGTGCTTTCGTCTTCCCATTCTATCCCCTTATGAGCAGGTTCAGCAGCGCGAGAGTGGCCACGAGCGCCTCCTCAGTCCGAACCGTTGCGGTGCCCTGGCTCGGGATTGTATTTATCACGACGTCGAAGAGTTCCTGCGCATCGACGCCTTGGCGCTCGCAGATCTCAAAGAGGCCCGCGTAAGGGCCCCCGAAGGCCACCGCCATGCTGCGAGGGTTGCTACTCTTTATCGCCTGCGTGGCCTCATATAAATTTTGGCCGCGCCGCGAAGTCCCAATAGAATAGTCAGCTTTCAAAACTTTTAAGCTCTCTCTAAGCGTTTTTGCCTGCAACACCTCGTAGCCCCAGTACTCGGGGACTTCAGCCCGCGTCACGGGGGTGGCAGGTATGCGGCCGCCGGTTCGTTTCCCCAGTCTGACCGTCAGCCGCTGACCGACCCTGAGCTTTTCGTTTATCGTGGCCCTTTCTGGCAGGCCGATCTCCAACAAGCTTTGGTCCCCATGGGTTTCGATGATGACCCCTTCACGGCAATCTCCCGGTTTGTCTTTCTCGCCTTCAAGCGGGTGATTAGGTGTTCTTAGGGGAGGGAGCAAGCCAGCGTAGCGGAGCTCGGGTACGCGTTTGAAAAGCAGCTTGCGCAGGTATTGTGGCGTTTCCATGTATTTCAAAAGCGTCGTTATGAGCCTGGTCTCGACCGCTTGGTTTTTCACATATGGATCATCATCGTTGTAGATGCAAACCTGCTCCACACGAAAAATTGCGAGCGCGCGCCCAACCGAACCAATTTTGATGGTTTTCTGACGAAGGTCTGAAGCATCGTTTACCAGTGAGGCAGGTAAGAGAACCGATATGGAGGGTTTAGGTCTCATGGCTACTATCCCTTGGCGACACCCATTGGTACCAATCTTGCTACCTTTCTGGCGATTCCCGCTTTGTGAGATATTTCGCAGACCTTGTCAACGCTTTTATAGGCCTGCGGACTTTCCTCTGATATCACCGATAGCTTGGCCGCCCGCACTATAATGCCTCTCGACTCCAGCTCTCTTTTGACAACATCGCCTCGAAAACGATTGAGCGCCGCGGTGCGGCTTAGGTGGCGTCCCGCCCCGTGGGCTGTCGAGGCAAAGGTCTCCTGCATCGCCTGCTCGGTTCCCACGAGCACGTAGGAGGCGGTGCCCATGTCGCCCGGGATGAGCACGGGCTGGCCAACGCTACGATAGATTGGCGGGATATCTGGGTTCCCAGGTCCAAACGCCCGTGTGGCCCCCTTCCGGTGTACCACGACTTTCCGGTCCTCGCCATCGATGCGGTGTGTTTCAAGTTTTGCGATGTTGTGTGCGACATCATATATAATGTGGAGGTTCAAGCTCTCAGCATCGCGTCCGAAAACTTGTTCGAAGCTCTGCCTGACCCAGTGTACGATCATCTGCCGGTTCGCCCAAGCGTAATTGGCCGCGCACGCCATCGCTGAAAAGTAGGCCTGCCCCTCCGGTGACGTGAATGGAACGTTCACCAACTCTCGATCTGGCAACATGATTTTGTATTGGTGAACAGCTCGCTCCATCGTACGAAGGTAGTCGGAGCAGACTTGGTGGCCCAGCCCTCTGGAACCTGTATGAATCATCACGGTGACCTGCCCTTCGTAGTCAATGCCGAATTTGCGCGCGACCTCGGGCTCGTAAATTTTGTCTACAACTTGAACCTCGAGGAAGTGATTTCCGGACCCTAGGCTGCCAAGCTGTGGGAAGCCACGGTGCTTCGCCTCCGCGCTCACTTTTTTAGCGTCCGCGCCCGCCATGCAGCCCCCCTCCTCGAGCCTGTCCAAGTCCTCGCGCCAACCGAAGCCGTTCTCGACAGCCCACCGCGCGCCATGCTCGAGCACATCGTCAAGCTGGGCGGGTGTTAGCTTAACGTGGCCCGTGCTGCCCAAGCCGGATGGCACGTTCCTGAACAACGCCTCGACTATCTCGCGCAGCTTGGGTTCGACGTCCTTTTTTTCCATATTTGTCTGCAACAGCCGCACGCCGCAGTTGATGTCGTACCCCACCCCCCCAGGGCTTATGACGCCGGTCTCAGCGTCGGTCGCTGCGACCCCGCCGATCGGGAACCCTTAGCCCGAACATGCTCAAGCATGTATCGTATAGCCCTGATGCCCGTCGGGGAGTGTTATCGCGTACTTGTAGATGCCCTGGAGGAAAGCCACATTTGCGGTCTGCTCGAGGGTCAGGTCCCTGCGCATCTCGTTCAGCATCTCAGCGTCAGCATAAACCCTCGCAGGCACGCGCATACCACGCTTATAATCTTGTGGGATTTCCCATCGCAGCTCGTCAATTTGCTTTATCTTGCCAGTCCACGGCATTTTTCCACCTGAATAAGGGAGGTGTTATACTACTAATTACCTTTTGGTTCAAAAAGCACACCTAAATATCAACAACCGCTTGCACCGAGCAACGGTCTTTCTCGTGCTTGATTTCCATCATATGATAGGTCATCGCTTTGACTGCAGTTCGTTCCGGGTGCCTAGCGGGGTCGAACGGTTCTCCCTTAACTTGGGCCTTGAGCTTTAGGCCGCCCTTGGTTTTAGATATCGCCACGTCGAACTTTGACATCACCAAGTTCCGAGCGTCGTGAAGATAAAGCAGCCGGTCGAGCCAATCATAGAGCAGCGCCCCCTCGTCCTCGGCCTCCAGCTCGACCTCGACCTCCTCACGCGGCTCGACCTTGTTTGTATCGACCATCACCTCGAACAACGCGAGCGCGGCGTTCTCGAAGGCCTCAGCTAAGTCACGGCCGTAGGCCTTAAAGCCGATGTCCGATGGGTGCTCGACCCACTCGAAGCGCTTCATTTTATCACTGGTGTTAAATCTGGTTGACACTTGTTAAGAGTTTCTAACGCTCGTCCATATAACATGCCAATTTTTAGTGATTTGGCGCCGGGGAAGGGATTCGAACCCTTGAGGCCCAAAGGGCCACACGCTCTCAAGGCGTGCGCCTTACCTGGCTTGGCTACCCCGGCATCAAATAATCCTCGCTCCAAAGTTATATGCCCTTTCCGCTCTTGGCGCGACTTTTCCTTACCACAAGGTTTTTGTCTGCCGAAGAAACACGTTTCTGGGATCAACGTGGTGGTCCTTTCCGGAGACCAGATCCGCGAATACCTGAAGATGGGCAAGATTGTAATTGAACCGTTTGACGAAAAGCTTGTGGGGCCCAGCCAAGTCGACCTCTGTCTAGGGAGCAAGTTCAGAGTCTTCAAGGAGAGCGGGGTTGTCGATCCCTTTGATCAAAAATCAATCGAACGGAACACCGAACTCGTCGACACCAAGGGAAAACCATTCGTCCTACAACCCAAGCAGCTCGTGCTGGGGGTGACGCGTGAGCGAGTCGCGGTACCTAACGACCTAGTTGCCTCTATCGAGGGCAGGTCATCGGTTGCCCGGATGGGTGTCTTCATTCACATCTCCTCGGGTCATGTAAATCCTGGCTCGGGGGTGAAAGGAGCATTCCCGGTGACGCTGGAAATCCTGAACATGAACCCGTCCCCAGTCAAGCTCTACCCAGGGATGAGGATATGTCAGCTCCTATTTTACACGATGGACCGAGCCGTGCGCAAGGGCTACGACGAACTCCAGGGGAAGTACGCGGGGAAGGTCGAGCCCTCAGAGAGCATGGCGTTCAAGGATAATAGGGGTACGCCTTAGTTTGGTGCGGTCATGTACGCGCGGTTGCCGAAAGAGCGGATAGGAGTCGCGGTCGGCCCTGAAGGCCAGACAAAGCAGGAGATCGAGCGACGCACTGGCACAAAGCTCACCATCGATAGCGAGACCGGAGAAGTACGGATTGAGTCCACGACCGAAAACCCGCTCGGGGTGCTGAAAGCGAGAGATGTCATCAACGCCATTGCGCGGGGGTTCAGTTCGGAGCGGGCCCTTCGCCTGCTCAAGGACGATCAGCTATTCGAAATAATCGATATAAGAGACTTCGCTGGTGACTCGGACCGTGCGCTAGTAAGGCTCAAGGGGCGGGTGATAGGTGAGCAAGGAAAAACTCGGCAAATCCTCGAGCAGACAACCGGTACCCACATATCGGTCTACGGAAAAACTATTGCGTTAATTGGGACGGCCGAACAACTCGCAGTTGTGCGCGAGGCCCTCAATATGTTGTTGGTCGGCGCCAAACACTCCACCGTCTATCGATTTTTGGAACGAAAGCGGGGTAAAAGCAGAGCGACCCTAATTCGGTGAATCAAAAATGGACTAAAACACATCTCATATTAGGTGAAAATCAATAAATCTGGTCGAAAGCAGGCATATTTAATTAAAATGGCTAAAAAAAGCTTATAAGACAAGAAAATAAAGAATATAAGGTGATATAATTGAAAACCATGGCAGAAGAACTTTTTAAAGAGTTCAGAGAGCATAGTGTCAGCGAATTTTTCCGAAAAAACGCTGCAATGCTAGGTTATACGGGTAAAATTCGCTCGCTCACCACAATCGTCCACGAGGGGGTGACAAACGCCATCGACGCAGCGGAGGAAGCGGGGGTCCTGCCCAAAGTTAATGTAATAATTAAGCGGGTGAACGAGGAACCCGAGCATTTCAAGATAGTAATTGAGGATAACGCTGCGGGCATCCCGAAGGAGTATATCCCAAACGTTTTCGGAAAGATGCTCGCCGGCACAAAGTTACACCGCTACATGCAGAGCCGGGGCCAGCAGGGGATCGGAATCTCAGGCAGCGTGATGTATGGTCAGATAACATCTGGAAAACCAACCACCGTAGTCACCTCAACGGGAAACGGCGAGATCGTGCGTGCCGATGTCATGATAGATGTGGATCGGAACGAGGGCAAGATCCTCAACGAGGAGAAGTTCAAGGGCAAATGGCAAGGCACCCGTGTGGAAATCGATGCCAAAGATGTCTCATACATGCGCTCCCGATATGGTCCCTTTAACTACCTCCGCATGACCGCAATCGCAAACCCCCACACCCACATTACCTTTGTCGAACCCGACGGCACGCTCACCGTGTTCGAGAGGGGCACCGACAAGGTGCCCGAGCGCCCCAAGCCTATGCCGCTCCACCCTTGGGGCATCATGTCGGATGATCTGCTGGTCTTGGCTAAACATACGAAGGGCCGAACTGTTGCCAGCTTTCTCTCCGCTGAGCTGTCTCGGGTCAGCAAGCGGAAAGCGGAGGAGGTATGCAGGCTCGCCGGCATCTCCCCTAACAAGAAGCCCTCCGAGCTAACGTGGGAAGAAGCAGAGCGCATAGTTTCGGCTTTCAAGCAGGTCAAGCTATACGCCCCGCCGACATCTGGGCTGCGGCCGATAGGTGCGGTTGATATAGAGAACGGGATGCGGAAGATTTTGAACCCTGAGTTCACTTACTCGATCACTCGCCCCCCAAAAGTCTACCGCGGCGGTTTGCCCTTCATCGTTGAGGTGGGCATCGCCTACGGTGGAAACGCTGGCAAGGTGGCTGAGGGGAAGGGCGAAGGCGAGGAAGGTGAAAACGAGGTTGGGATGGAACTAGTCCGATTTGCTAACCGTGCGCCCCTCATCTTCGACCAAGGCGGCTGCGCGATAACCGCCGCCATACGGAGCATCGAATGGCGCCGCTACGGGGTCGACCCCGCAACGGCTCCCATAACCCTTTTTGTAAATGTCGTCTCGGCCTATGTCCCCTACACATCGGCGGGCAAACAGTCGATAGCCGACGAACCCGAGGTCCTCAACGAGATAAGGGCCGCTGTCATGGAGGCTGCTCGCGAGCTCCGGAGGTTCCTCTACCGGAGGATAAGGCTCAAGGAGCGGCAGGAGCGGGCGGGGATATTCGAGCAGTACTTGCCGATTATCGCCAAAAAGGCCGCGGTGCTAGCTGGGGTGAAGGAACCTGATATTAAGCTCCTGTTGAAAAAGGTGACTGGTGTCGAACATGCCAAAGAGGGAGAAAACTAGGATAAAGCCAGAACGGGAGCACAGGCAGATAGCCTCTGCGAAGCTTACCGAGATGGGCCGGGAAGTGGTGAAGGATATCCAAGAGGTCCGCCCGCCCAAACTGAGGATTCCATCACGAAGCACCTCCAACATCATCTACGACGAGGCAAATCGGTATTTCGTGCTCGGACCGCGGTATGGGGTACGATCTGCGGCGAGCATAAAACAGGTGAAGAAGTTCGCCCAGTTTTTGTGCACGGCTGACTTTGCGAAGAAGCTCATCGAAAGTGGGAAATTCGCGACGCTCAGGGAGATGTATTACACCGCCGAGGGTTGGGATGCTGGACCATTTTCCGACCAAGGGGAATCCGACATGATCATAGAGGACCTAGAGGCGACCTTTGGGCTCAAGCGCGAAAACCTAGGCCTGACTCCTGAGGAGGACGGGGCCGCGGTTTTCGGAAAGCTCATGGTCAACGAGGACGGTGTGGTGATAGATGCAACAAAAGCCGGACGCGCAGGCTACACAATCCCGCCGACCATCGATGACGTAGAATTCCTCAAGTGCAAAGCAAAACGAGTTATCGCGATAGAAACGATGGGTATGTACCATCGTTTCGTTCAGGAGCAGGCCTGGAAGAAATTTGATGCGCTTATCGTGGGTCTAAAAGGACAGGCTGCCAGAGCGACTCGACGCTTTTTGAAGCGAGCGCATGACGAGCTTGGACTCCCTATCTACCTGTTCACAGACGGCGACCCCTTCGGCTTTCACATCGCGATGGTGGTTATATCAGGGAGCGCAAAACTCGCATACATCAACCACGAGCTAGCGGTACCAGATGCACAATTTTTGGGCGTCACGGCGAGCGATATAGTAGATTACAAACTGCCGACCGACAAACTGCGCGAACTCGATGTCGCGCGCCTCAAGCAGTTGATGAAGGATCCCCGCTACAACACCGAGTTTTGGCAGTCTGAGATTAAGAAGATGCTCGAGCTGGGGAAGAAGGCGGAGCAGCAGGCTTTTTCTAAATATGGCTTGAGCTACGTGGTCAAGGAGTATCTACCCGCGAAGTTAGGACTGAAAAGCTAGCGTTTGTATGCCCTTTTTATCTCCCGCAAAATTCGTTTCGCTGTTTCCTTTGGATTCGCAGAGTTGTAAATCGCGCTTCCGGCTATGCAGATGTCAGCACCTGCACCTGCGACATCCTTCGCGACGCCCTCCTTGATGCCACCTGCTACCGCGAGCGGGAAGCGCCCCGCGCGAGCCTTGGCCTCCGAGATGAGCTGCGTCTGCTCGTAGATACCCCGCCCCTTCAGCTGCTCGCTTATCCCGCGGTGCAGGCAGAACACCACCCGGGACTCGTGCCCCTTGAGGTCGCGGGTCAGGCCCTCAAGCATCTCGAGCGGGTCAGGGCAGTCGATTAAGTCTATGAGCACAGCCCGGTTCCATCGCGCGGCCTCGCTCACCGCCTCGAGTATCTTCGTCCGCCCACCGAGCGCCAATACCGCCGAGATGTCCGCTCCGGCTCTGAAGGCTATCCGCGCCTCGAGGTTCCCAACGTCCATAGTCTTCAAGTCTGCGACGAGCAGAGCCTTCGGGGCTACCTTCCGCAGGGCAGGTAAAAGTGAATCGACTCCATGCCGCTTGACCGAAGGTGTGCCCGCCTCGATGATTTTAGCTCCACCGGTGTAGACCTTCTTTGCCATTGCCGCAATCGTTTGCACATCAGCGTCCATGTCGAGCGCCACCTGAAGCTGCGGGAACTCGATTCGCTCGAGCGGGCTTGCGACTATCTCGACCCGCTTTACCCGCTTGGGCTTTCGAGATGGCGGCGGTGCCGTGGGAATCCCCTTCCTACTCCAACCTCTCTCCTTGTAATACTCGCGCAGCATGGGGTTTAGGTTTACGCCAAACTGTCGAGGGAGCGAGTCCTGCAAGGAGCTGAACCCCTCACGCACGTTGAACATCCTTTCCACCGTGTAGATCCTCGACCCGACCTCACGGAGGTGCTGACCCGTCCACTCCAGACCCGTCACCGCCGTCAACAGCCTCCCGATATCGTCGAGCTCGTAGTCGAGCGTGCCAAATAGGGCAAATCCGTGGAACTTGCATGCGATCAGCGAGTCATAGACTGCAAAGGCGTCCTGCATCCGCCGTACCAGTCCCGCCTTCCCCGCGCTGGCGCCTGGGTCGACAAATTCAGGATTGCTGAGAATTTCCGGGGCAATAGTGTAAGCTCGCAGGTGGCAGCCCCCGCGGTTCGATGTCGCGTAGGCAAGCGCAATCCCCTTCGCGCCCCGCGGGTCGTATGCCGGGAGTTCGAGACCCTTCACGTGGGCAGCAAGCGCTTTTCGGCTGGCCTTTCTCGCAACGGCGGCCAGCCCCTTTGAGAATTCAGACCTGCCACTCGCTATCTCTTGAACGAGCCGCTCCGCGTCCTTGAAATCCTTGACATCTCCGACAGCTCGAGCAAAGCCCAAGATGTTACCGACTGAGATGGTGTCGAGCCCGAATTCATCGCAGAGCTTAGAGAGCGGCAGGATCTCCCGTTCGTAATCATGGAACCCAGAGTTTGGCCCAAGCATCGCTATGCTTTCGTACTCGGGCCCTTTTCCCTCCCAATCTCCAACTTTTATCCACCGTCCGCAAGCGGTGGTGCAGGCGAAGCATGCTGTCCTCCGGAGGAGGTAGCGCTCCTTGACGGTTTCACCTGAATAAACATCCACGTCCTCGAAGCTGAGCGGGCCACCAGAGAAATTGTCGCGGGGTAGCATTCCCGCCGCTGTGATGCGGTGCACGAGGAGCGCCGTGCCGAATCTGGCGAGGCTGCCGTCGGTTCCGGTGATGGGGTGAGTATCGATGGTTTGTCTAATTTTTTCGAGAATTTTCCTATATTCGGCTTCATGCGCGATCTTGATTTCTCCATCGCCGCGGACTACCACAGCCTTGAGCCGCTTAGACCCCATCACTGCTCCGAGACCACACCGCCCCGCCACGCCCTCCCTTCCAGTACGAGCACCAGAGATTATGCATGCGATGTGAGCCAGATTTTCCCCGGCAGGACCTATCGTGGCGGCCCAGGAACCTTCGTGCTTCTCCACGAGCTCGCGTCGGGCATCGGAGGTGCTCATACCCCAGAGTGAACTCGCGTCCTTGATAGATACCCTGCCCCCGTCCAATAGCAGGTAAACTGGCTTGCTCGATCGCCCCTCGAAGATAATGCCGTCAAACCCGGCCCGCTTTAGGTAGGCGCCGAAGGAACCGCCCATCTGGGAGTCCGCCACCGTGCCTGTCAGGGGTGACTTCGAGCACACCGCGGTCCTCCCAGCTCCCGGAAACGCGGTTGCGGTGAGGGGGCCCGTCATAAAGATGAGCTTGTTCGCGGGGGTCAGGGGATCGATGCCGGGCTTGAGTTCGTCGTAGATGAGCTTGGCCGCGTAGCCCCGACCGCCTAGAAAGTTGTAAGCGATTTTCTCGTTTATTTTTTCAACTGTAAACGAGCCTTTCGAGAGGTTCACGCGCAGGAGCTTGCACGTGTATCCGCCAAGCATGGACCCCACAAGCTAACTAAACCTCGCGCCTATAAAATCACTTCAGAGTTGATATTGTTCAATTAAGTTAAAATTGTCCACCCACACAGGTAAACTGTTGAGTAACATGGAGAAAATAACGGCGGCCGCCATCCGTGATATGAAGGATCGCGGCGAGCGCATCGTGATGCTGGCGACATACGACTACCTAACCGCCCGTATGATAGATGAGGCGGGGGTCGACGCGGTCTTGGTCGGGGACTCGGTAGCAAATGTCGTCCTCGGTCACAGGGACACGCTTGCCGTCTCGATGGACGAGATGATCCACCACACGAAAGCCGTTGCCCGGGGAGTGAAGCGAGCTCTCGTGGTGGGTGATATGCCCTTCATGTCGTATCAAGCCAGCGCCGATGACGCTATCCGAAACGCGGGGCGCTTCTTGAAGGAGGGACACGCGGAGGCCGTGAAAGTGGAAGGTGGCCGGAGCATGATAAAAAAAATCAATGCAATCATCGAGTCAGGCATCCCTGTGATGGGGCACCTCGGGCTGACCCCCCAATGGGTTCATCAGTTCGGGGGTTTCAGGGTCCGCGGAAAAACCGAACCAACCGCTCGAGCGATCCTTGAGGATGCGCGGAGACTTGAGCGCGCGGGGGTCTTCAGCCTCGTCCTCGAGTGCATCCCGTGGCAGCTGGCAAAGCTAATCACCGAAAAGGTCGGGGTTCCAACGATAGGGATTGGAGCGGGGCCCTATTGCGATGGCCAGGTGTTGGTGCTTCACGACCTCTTGGGCCTCACTGGTCCCCACGTGCCGAAATTCGTCAAGCGCTACGCCAAGCTCGACGATGCGATAACCAAGGCACTGGCAGATTTCAAGCGGGAGGTCAAGGCGGGCAAGTTCCCGACGCTCGAGCACAGCTATGACATGCCGCGCGAGGAGATGCGGAGATTGCTCAAAAGCTTCAGGCGCGGGCGATAAGCCGCACATCCACAACACGCTTAAATACCCCAAAAATTCAGGATAAAGCAGCTAAAAACGGAGGTGGACAAATGGCTTATATTGTGAAGTCTGCTGTTAGGGGTCTTCTCAAAGGGATGAGGGCGAGTGAAGATTTCTTCAAGGAACTGGATGCGCTGATAGTGAGAAGGACCAAGCGAGCTATCGAGAGGGCAAAGGGGAACGGAAGAAAGACCTTACGCGGAGTCGACGTGTAAAATCTTCCTTTTTCAGTGGTGGCTTACGGGGCTGCCACTCTTTTTCATTTTATTTAACCCTAACCTTTGACTCGCTCGATCTTCCTTCTGCCGAGAGCCTGGATGTACTCTACCTCGACGCCTTCGCGTACCTCGCCGCGAAGCCCGACTGGAATTGGTAGCTCAAATGTCTCGTAGGTCGTAAGGTCCATCAGTTGCGCGTTGTTTGCCACGACCGCGAGCACTTGCGCGCTTCCCCGCTCGATCACCGGTACCTCGATTTTAGCGCTGGTGGGGCGGACCACGGTGCGTTTTTGGGAGTCAAACAACCCGATCGCATCCACCTTTGCTTTCGCGTGTCCGTGCTTGCCGGGGGCAGAGGTGGAAAAGCCGACAATGCGGCACGGCTCGTCGTCAATTACTATGAAACGCCCCTCCTTGAGCTTCCCGACCTCGGTCATCTCCCTCGCCATAAAGATACCTTTTGATTGTTTTCGGCGCGTGCTTAAAAATCTGGCGCCAATGTTAAATCCCCCGAGGTGGGAGTTTGGCTGGTGGAAAATTGCGGATAGGGATTGTCGCTCGCTCAGAGATCCCCAGGGTACCCAAAATGGTCAGGGAAGTGGTGAGGGCCCTGAGGGGAGAAGAGGTACTACTTGAGCCAAGCTTAGCGAGAAATCTCAGGAAGCGCCCGGGAACGGTACAGGCGCTTAGGAGATCTGACGCCATCATCACGGTGGGCGGCGACGGCACGGTCCTGTTTGCCCAGCGGCTGGCGCCAAATGTCCCAATCCTGGGCATTAACCTCGGAGGGCGAGGCTTCCTAGCTGACGTCAGCCCGAACGATGCTCAACGGGCGCTCAGGATGCTTCGGGCGGGAAAGCTGCAACTCGTCGAGCGGGAGCGATTGGCGGCCGTGGCTCGCGGCAGACGGTTGCCTGACGCGCTGAACGATGTGGTTGTGTGCTCGGCCCAAGCCGGAAAAACAGTTGCGCTGAGGGTTTCGATTGACGGCAAGCTGGCGATGGAGGTGCGTGGCGACGGCGTGATCGTTGCCACACCAACTGGGAGCACGGCATACGCTCACGCGGCGGGCGGCCCGGTGATCGACCCGCGTCTCAAGGTCGCCTTGGTAGTGCCCATCTGCCCATCCCACCCAGGGCCCAGCCCCCTGATTGCGCCGGTGGACAGCCGCATCGAGGTAGAGCCAACTCAGCCGGGGCGGGATGCGCTAGTAATCGTCGACGGCAACCCTGCAGCCAAGCTCAGGTACAGGGAGAAAATCAAAATACACCGCTCCGACAATCCCGCTCGCTTCTTCGAGTGGAGCGAGTTCTACCGCAAGTCAAGGGAGAAACTCTAGTGGCGCGAAGGACCTTGGTTCTCGACACCTCTGCGGTGATTGCGGGTTTCGTGCCCGGGCTAGCGAATGCCGAGCAGATCACCGTCTCGGAGGTACTCGAAGAGGCCCGCGACCTGTGTTCCAAGCTTGAGCTGGAGACCGCAGTGCTGGCGGGGAAAGTCAAGGTTGCGGAGCCATCCGAGAACTCGCTCGCCGAAGTCCGGGCTAAAGTCAAAGACACCGGCGACACTGTATCCAGAACCGACATCAAACTGCTTGCGCTCGCCCTAGACCTCAGGGGCAAGGGGGCCGAGCTAGTGACCGATGATTACGCGATTCAGAACTTGGCAAGTCTTCTCGATATTCCCTACCTCCGTGTAGCCATGCCGGGGATTAAGGAGGTGCTTCGCTGGGAGGCTGTTTGCCCTGCCTGTGGACGCAGGTACCCCCCTTTGACCACCAAGTGCCTGACATGTGGTTCGAAGCTGGGGAGAAGACCAAGAAGGTAGGGCTTTAAAACCACGCGATGATATACGGAGGAAGGTGAGGCTGTGGAAGTTTTTGCAATCGCCATCCTCGGCGGGAAAAGGGAACGGGAGGCCTTCGAGATCTTGAAACGAAACGCCAAGGCTATCACAAACGTCGTTAAAAAGTTTGAGGAGCTCGTCATCACCTACTTCTCTAAACGAGACATGGACCAAGCAGAAAGGCTGGGGAGGGAGCTCTCGGAATTGGAGACAAAAGCCGATAAGGGTAGGAGGGACTTCCTGCGAATACTCCATGAGGGGGCCTTCCTGCCGGCTTTCCGCGGCGACTTGGCCTGGCTCGCTGAGAGGCTGGATAGGGTCGCGGATACCTCAGAGGGTGCGATGCGTGCGATTTTGCTTAGGGAGCAGCTCTCGACCGCGCTCGCGAAGGCGGAGAGAAAAAGCAAGAAGATTAAAGAGTGGAGGTCTAAGTTTGTCGAAATGGCCAAGCTCACGACTCGAACAGTTGAGGTCCTAGAAGAATCTGTTGAAGCGCTGGCGACAAACATCGATGTTGCCCTGAGAAAAGCCAGCGAAGTCGACAAGCTTGAGCATGAAGTTGATCTTATCGAGCAGGGGCTCATCAGTGACCTTTACGAGCTTGAGAAACTCTTAGACCCCATAAGCGTCGTTCAACTTGCCGACGTGCTTCGGAGATTCGGCAACATCAGCGACCGGGCCGAGGACATGAGCGATTCGATAGCGATATTGGCCATGACGCTTACCGCGTGAGTCTATTTTTCCTCGCGCCAAGCGCTTCTAACAAGATGTAAATGATCCCCATGCTACCATTTTTCACAACCTCAAAAACAACCACCCAATCACAAATGAGAGCACGCACGCCACGGCGGAGGTCAAAACCCAAGCTCGGGGAATAGGCGATATCTCAGATCGTGCAGAAGATGCGGGCGATGTGATCTCGATTGTCAGCTACACCTTCAGGGCCTGAGTTTCTTCTTCGATGCTTTTGGACGGCTTTTCCGGAATGGGAACGCTTCGATTAGGACTAGAACCACCACGATAACCACGAGTCCGAGTAATGGACCAAATACCCACCCGATGACCAAACCGGTGAAGATCACCGCAAGGAAGGCAACTTTCCATAATTCCATCCCTAAACCCCCGTCAACAACATCGCCAATCCAAACGATATCGCCATCGTTATTAGCGGTGTGAAGACCCAAGCGAGCGAGATCCATCTAACCCTTCGTCCACTAACCGCTGAGGTCCCTCTCACCAGCCCGGCCCCGATTACCCCTCCAACCGCCGCGTGGCTAGTAGAAACCGGTATGGCGAGCATGGTGAAGATGTACACGGTCAAGGCGGCGCCGAATTGTGCCGCAAAAGCAGTTGCCGGCGCGAGGACCGTTATGCGCTTGCCTATGG
The DNA here is from genome assembly GCA_030016755.1 of Candidatus Hodarchaeaceae archaeon. GTDB lineage: Archaea > Hadarchaeota > Hadarchaeia > Hadarchaeales > Hadarchaeaceae > JASEJC01. The sequence continues at coordinate 30,811 of JASEJC010000002.1, forward strand.
TATCGATGACCCTCTGACTATACAAAATCGCCCCGCAGGCTATCGCGACCCCCCCGAAAAGCCCTAGGAGCTGCTTGTCGGCTCCAGGACATGCCGCAACGACGACGCCAGCCGCGTTGCCTACATCGTTAGCCCCGAAGGAATACGCCATGAAGCTTGCCGTTATGATTACCAGTGTTGAGTAAATTGTGTTGAGCAGCGCGATGTTTTTCACGCGCCTTAGCGGGCGGTTGGAGGCGTGATAAATTAAATAGGCAAAGGCTATCGCGCCGATGGGAGTTATAATCCAAGAGAAAGCGATCTGAACGAACTTGGAGTATCCAATCTGAACACCTGCACCTGCAAGTGCAGGCGGGCCGATAAACATTAATGCGAATCCAGCTCCCATCACCGCGCCGACTATTGAGTGGGAAGTGGAAACGGGCAATCCGAGGCGAGTGGCAACAATCACCCAAATCGCTGCAGCCAGTATTGCTCCGAGCGCCGCGATCGGAACCAACGTGAAAGGCGTTGGCTTAGCTCCCGCGGGAAGAGAAATGTTTTCTGCTAGCGCGATATTTTCAGCAGCATTTTCGTTTTCAAAGAAGACGATCTTCTCCCCAACCGTGTGCATCACGTAGCCCCCTTGAAGCACCGCCCCAGCGATGGCGAAAATCGCTAGCAGGAGCATCGCCCGCCGTAGGGTCAAGATCCTTGCCCCAACCGAAGTGGCCATAGAGTTAGCCGCATCGTTCGCCCCCATGCCCCAGCCCATGAAGAACGCAACGCCTAAGACGGCCAACAACACTAGTGTGACCAAATCATCACCTGCCAACTAACAAACTAACTTGCTTAGTTGTTAAAAAAAGATACACCAGTCTAGAGTTCAACGATTTCAGCTCGCAACTCTTTTGGGTCGAGCATCGCTACGGTCCGCCGTCCGCTTAGGTAGCCGCAGACCTCGCCGGGGTTGATAAGGAGGGGTTTTTGTCCAGATATCCCGGCCCGATGCGTGTGTCCTCGAACAATAACATCGTAGGAACCGGATTTGACCAACGCGTCAATGATTTCTTCGTGGGTGCCGTGCAGCAATGCTATCTTCCGCCCACGCAGCTCCAGCGATGCAAAGTTCCCCAGCGGTTTCACCCCCAGCTCACCAAACTTCACTGTGATGAACTCCTTATCTCCCTCGTTGTTCCCCCAGACGTAGTGCAGCTTCGCCTTCAGCTTCGAGAACTTGGGCGCAACGAACGGTGATACCAAGTCACCGGCGTGAAGGACGTGTTCTACCTCTGCCTTGTTGAAGAATTCGATGGCCCGTTCCACCGCGTCGATTCGGTCGTGTGTGTCAGCCATCAGCCCGATCTTCATCATACCACCTCCACCGCTACTTGTCAATCAGGCTTAAATTGTTTTCACGAAATCGAGCACCACAGCCCCCGCTCGCGCGATGTTTTCCAGTCCGATGCTGTCTGGGAGATCATCGGGGGTGTGGATGTAGCGGTAGCCCCGAACCCTAGCGTTTGGCAACCTGAATGTCCTTGAGATGAAACGACCGAGCTTGTCCTCCCCCCCGATATCTGTGGTGAAGGTTGTTGTCTGTATTTTGGCCCGCACGAGGGGGATGTGGTCGTGCTCGGCAAGCGCGGCCCACCAGACCCTTGGATTCAACCCGGTGGTCTTGATGGAGTTCATGAGCGCTTGGTTGAGTTGGGGTGAGGTTCTGGTCCGCCTGAGGATGCCGTTGCCCTCTATCACGTAGGCGTGGGGACCGGCCCCAACCCCGTCCAAGTTGAGCACAAGAATCTCCGGCGGCAACAACTTTTCCTTCACCAGCCTGCGTGCCCCCACCAGCCCCTGCTCCTCGGCCCCGGTGGCGATGAAGCTCAGCTCGATGTCCGCGGGCGGGTCTTCAGCAAGCGCGCGGGCGGCCTCAAGCATCACCGCCACACCAGATGCGTTGTCGTCAGCACCGGGAGAAACGCGCCTACTGCTAGCGGTGATGAACATGCTCGCACAAACAGGAAGGAAGGCAAGTGCCAGCACTACCCACACCACCGGCCAAGCTTGAACCCATCCCAACGCACGGAAGACTAGGACAATCAATATCACGACGATGACCGGCAGGAACGTGAACTTCAGGAGGAGTTGCAGTCGATAGCTCACCATGCAGGGAGCTGAGTCGTAGTGGGCGGTCACCGCGACCCGCTTTTTGGGCTCTCCGACCTTGCAGACGGCGATAATGTTTCGACTCGAGCGCTTTGGCATCAGTCTGCCCAGTGAATACCAGACAACTATCGCGACGAACCATGTCAAGAGGGCAAACAATGGCGGGAGGAACAGCGATGCGATGAAAGCTGCAGCGAGCAAGCAGGCGGCGACTTTCTTTCGAGTCGCACGATTCACGAACTTGAACTCTTGCACTCGCGTTTTGAGTCCGTAGCTCTCAAATTGCTTACGGATGTAATCTGCAGCCATGCCATCGCCTCGCGTACCAGCCAATCGAGGCCCAATCTCATAAGCGAGCTTGTCTATGTGCTCAAACGCGCGCCTGGGCTCGAATTCCGCCATGGACTCCCGCAACTTAATTAACCCGAAGCAAAAAACCTTTCACTTGCGGGGGTAGCCAAGCCAGGTTAAAGGCGCCAGTCGCACACGGGCGAAACTCAAGATCTGGTCCCGAAGGGGTTCGCAGGTCCGAATCCTGCCCCCCGCACCATCCTGCCCTTTTATATGGGTGTGGTCAAGAGCTTTCGGGGAGGGTGATGGCTCGCGAGGTAGACGTTCGTAGCGTGGTGGTTCAAGGGCTGTCGATTCTGTTACTCTGTGCGCTTATTGAACTTGGCGCTGGCGGGGTCTTCACTGGGATGCAAGAGGGGTTTACGGCCTTTTTACCCGGGCTTATCGTAATGGTGCCGCCATTGCTAGATCTTAGGGGCAATATCAATGGTGCCCTAGCATCCCGCCTTGGCACGGGGCTTAATGCTGGTCTGATTCGGCCTCGCTTGAGATTATCCGCCGAGATCAGGGTGAACTTGGCTTCCTCGCTTATCCTCAGCGTCATTGCATCGGCAACCATCGGGATTTTCTCCTTCGTGGTAAACCTGCTGACGGGGCCCCCTACGATAAACGCGATACAACTACTGATCCAACTCATTGCGATAGCCGTCATCGCTGGTTTCACCTCGGGGTTGATTTTAGCGTCCTTGACCGTTGTGATGGCAATTTTTACCTTCAAGCATGGGTGGGACCCGGACAACGTCACGGCCCCAGCGATGACCTCCATCGGGGACTTCGTGACAATTGCATGCATCTACCTAGCCGTTCTTTTGGTGATCTAAATGGCCGTTTATAATATCAAGCACATAATTTTGGAGAGCTACCCTGTCCTCACCGCCTGCATTATCATCGCGTTGGCTGCCGGGTCCCTGTTGAAATCTAGCATTGTTGAGATATCAGAGGTTCCGCTTATCCTGATGATGATACCGCCGATAAACGGAATGGGGGGCAATATAGGGAGCATCTTGGGGGCCAGACTCACTTCAGCGCTCCATATGGGTACCTTGGAGCCGAAACTGAGAGGGCAACGAGTGTTACGAGGAAACTTGGCGGCAACGGCGCTCATCAGCATCGCAATTTACTCGCTCATCGGCGCAGCATTTATCGTGATAGCACTCTCGTCCGGCATGCCGCTTGCCAGCTCGCTTTCGCTGGGGCTGGCATTCTTTATCGCGGGGATGGCGTTAAGCACCGCGCTGATGTTTATAACTATTGCATCGGCATTCGTCTCGTTCAAAGGAGGCCTTGACCCTGATAATATGGTGATCCCAATTGTGACAGCAGTCGGAGATGTTCTAGGCGTAACGTGTTTATTGCTAGCGATAAAGATAGTTGGGGTATAGGGTATGGAAAAAATCGATTACAAACCAAGGAGCGTGCGGGAACTCCTGACCGAGATGAAAAACACATCAGATTTAATGGTTGACCTAGCCTACACCACGGTCCTCTTTGAAAGCAAGGAGCTCGCCGATATTGTGCATAGACTCGAGGCTCGGATGGACGAGCTGATGTACACCATCAGGATAATGGCGGCGGTCGCAGCGAGAAATGTCAAGGAAGCCCGAAAAATAACCGGCATTTTGCAGGTAGCGAGCGCAGCTGAGGCGATTTCAAATGCGACCGGCGATATCGCAGACCTCGTCCGAAGGGGGATGAGGATACACCCCGTGATACACAACGCCCTGCGCGCGGCAGACGAGAAGGTGGTCAAGGTCAAGGTCGCCAGTGGCTCGGTCTTGGCTGGTAAAAGACTCCACGAACTCAGGCTACCATCTACTCTAGGGGTATGGGTACTCGCCATGAAGCGGAAAAAGGAGTGGACGGTCGCCCCAACAAGGGAGACCCAGCTGCTCGTTGGGGATGAGCTGGTCGCGAGGGGACCATGGCATGGTGTAAAAACGCTGGGGGAGATGGCGGGCACGCGCATCGATGCTTACACGCCGACCAAGGAACTCGAGCCCATCTGCAACGAACTCGCGGAGATGCGCGACCTCAGCAGCGTGATGGTGGACCTCGCTTATTCATCCATCCTGCTTGGATCCCGCGAGGTTGCTGAAGAGGTGAGAGAGATTGAGGAGGATTTCGATAAGCTCAACTACAAGCTCTGGCTCGACACCCTCACCGTTGCCGCGAGGCTCGAGAGCGACGTGCATAGGCTCAACAGCGTGCTGCAGATGGTGAAGTGCATGGAAAAGATATCCGATGCCGCGGACTCCATAGTTGATGTCGTGCTGCGGGGGGTTGAGCTGCATCCGGTCTTCGCGAAAGCGCTGGGCGAAGCGGAGGAGAAGATAAGCAGGGTCGAGATCTCGAAGCGCTCGAAGATGGTGGGCAAAACACTTGGGGAGCTAAACCTCTGGGCAACGATGGGGATCTACGTTTTGTTCATCAAGCGAGGAAGGCAATACATCATCGACCCAGGAAGGGATGTTAAAATCAGAGCTGGCGATTTAGCGATGGTGCGCGGTTCCTTCTATGGTGTTGAAAAATTCAAAAAAGAGGCTGGTTAGGCGTGAGCTTTGGGTGATGCTGATGAAAATTGTGTGGTGCAAGGAGCTTGAGGATGTGGTAAACATCGCGCGAAACCAAGGGTGGCTATTCTACAGCAACCTCGGAGGCAAGCACTACTTTTACGTCTATGCCGGGACTGAAGCGGAACTCCTATGCATCGCGGTCGAGGGGAAAGAGCCTCTGAAAGCAAAGTATGTTTCAATCGACGATGACGGCAACCTCAAGACCTCGAACAAACCGATCATGCCGACGTGCGCGAAGATCATGAACGTGGTCAAGGACGAGGGTTTCGAGGGGCTCCTGAAATAAGGCCTATTTTTCCAGCGCCAGAAGGGCCACTCGCTCTAGCACGAGTTTTTGAATTGGCGCGATCTTCAGCTCATCTTTTGATATCGAAAACGCCTCAGAGATCTCCGAAACTTTCTGGGGTACCAGCTCAAGCACGTCATCCTTCCGCTCGATTTCCAGCCTGCGGGTAATGTCGACCATCGTGCGCTTTACCTGCATTCGTGTGGCCCCCAACGTTAAAATTGCTAGATTTTTGTCACCTCTACACAAGCCGACCTTTTCAAATGCACGTGAAATCTGTCGCTCCGCGGCTGCCCAGCAGACGAGCTCGACATTCAGCGAATCGGCGAAATTTCTTCCTGTAGAATGGGCGATTAGGGCGAGACGGGCGGCGTGCACCAAGTGCTCCTTACCCGCTATCCGTGAAGCGTTGAAAAGTTGGCTGGTAGTCCGGTTTTTTCTATCCACGTTTGTAAGCTCCCTTAAGTACCCATCGATACCAGTCACGCTGGCCCTCCCTCCAGCAATATCCACCACGCGCTTGCCAAACGGCCCCCTCAGCTCAAACATGCCAGACACCAAGAAGGTCTTTAAGGATTTGCCCCAAATACTCATTGGTAACGATGCGCTCAACTGCATATAAACTCAAAATTGAGGACCTCGTGCGGGGGGAGTACATCCGATCCCCTGAGGGGACCGAGCCCAGCTATCTCCTCACCCCGTGGGGACAGCATGTGACTCGTGCCCGGGTGATGGGTACTGTAATCGACAAGTTCATACGAGAGGATCAAGGTTATGCTGCTCTCCGCATCGATGATGGGAGCGAGACGATAAGCCTTCGAGCGTGGCGCGAGGGGGTGCCAGAACTCGACCGCTTCAGCGTGGGCGACTTGGTCGACGTCGTGGGCAGGGTAAGGGAGTTCGAAGGAGAGATTTACTTGGTTCCAGAACTCCTCCTGCGGGTAGAGGATCCTAACTGGGAACTGGTCAGGGAACTTGATATCATCGACTTAAAGAGGGAGGCGTTATCGAGAGGGGTGCAGCCGCGGCACATACATGCGGAAAAGCCGGAGCCGAGCAAGTTGAAGCTAGAGTTACCTCAGCACGCAGAAACCGCTGAGCCTGCCCCTGAGGAAGCCGTGGAGGAGCCTCCGCTACCAGAGGTCCCGGACGAAATAAAGAAGCGAGTGATATTAGCGATTGAAAAACTTGACAAGGGCAAGGGGGTCACGCCTGCTGAAACAGCAATTGAACTGAACCTGCCGCAGGCACAAGTGGAAGATGCCCTCCGCGTCATTTTCGTCGAGGGCGATGTCTTTGAGCCCACGGCTGGGAGGTTCAAGTTAGCGAGGTGATCCAATGGGTGAGAGCTACGAGCAACTGCTTGACCGCGCTCTGGAGCAGGTGCCTAAAGCCGTCTTCGAGAGCGCCCGCTTCCAGATCCCAGATGCAGATGTGGTGACGGCGGGTAACCGCACGGTTTTCCGAAACTTCCGAGCTGTCGCCACCTCCCTGAACCGCGAGCCGGACCACCTCGCGAAGTACCTCCTCAGGGAGCTTGGCGCAGCTGGGGAAGTCAAGGGCGCACAGGCAATATTTCAAGGGAAGTTCTCGAATGCCACGATCGACGAGCGCATCAAGCGCTATGCTGAGGAGTTCGTGCTCTGTCGCGAGTGCGGCAAGCCCGACACCAAACTTGAACGCCGCGAGCGCGTATACATACTGCGATGCGAGGCCTGTGGGGCCCGCGCTTCGGTGAGGAGCGTCTGAATTTGCCTCTTTTGAAAACAATTCGCACACAAGGGGAGGTATTGGTAATAATCTGCGACGCGGAGCTCCTGGGGAAGAAGTTCAAGCAGGGAAAGTTCAAACTCGAGATCAAGAAATCTTTTTACGGTGGAGAGGAGGCGAGCGTGGAGGAGTGTATCGCTGCCCTGCGAGGCGCGACCATCGCAAACCTCGTGGGCTCAATCGTCGAGCACGCTGTGAAAGCCGGGATAATCGAACGGAAAAACGTCCTACATTTTCAAAAAGTGCAGCACGCGCAACTCGTCAGGATTTGAACTCTGCGCTCAATATCCTTATCATTTCCCGGTAAACTTCCACACTCAAGTAAAAACCTTGATCCATCAAAGCGTCGACAAGTGTAAACTAATAAACAATGACGCTCCGCACACTTGGTATCTTGCGAAGTGCATCGATCACGGTTCCCCGCACGGGCTCGTCTGTGATGAGGGTGAGCTTTGGTTGCGGCACGAAGTAAGGGTCATCGGCCACAGCTTGGCGGATGCTGATGCCGAACTTCGATATTACGCTAGTGACCTCTTTTATGATGCCGGGTTTTGCCGCGTCCTCGGGCAATATCTCAATCACCCCCAACCCGAGCTGCTGCGCCACCCCCTTCAAATATGCCAGTGGTTCGAGGTTCCCGAAAATCCCGTAAAGCTCCCTATTTTTCAGAATTCTCTGGGCAGTGGCGTCTATCACTCGCCGGTCCACCCCTGCCTCCTTGGCGATTTGAACGGCCGGGATTCGGATGTCGCCGCACGCAATCTCACCATCCTCCCTTACCCGCAACCCATACTTGAATAAGATTCGTGCGACGCTCAGCTGGGCGGGGTATTCCTCGAAAGCCTTCTGAATCCTCGACCACATCCCGACGGCGCCCAGGCGCTCGCGCTCCTCCCCAGTCATCTGTGCCATCACTAGCCGCCACACATCTTCCGCAAACGTCGGGTCCATCTTGAGCTCTCGCGCACGTTTCCGCACGCGGTCGATAATTGCCCGCTCCCTGGCCTCGTCCCTTACCCCGAGCTTGAGTTTTCGTTTGAGCGATGCTAGCTCATCGGCTAGCTTCAGGCGCTGGGCGAGGAGGGAAATGAGTTGCTCGTCGATTTTGTCTATTTCCTGTCTAAGCCCCTGTAACTTTTTGTCGCTCATGGGCGCTCCACCTGCGCACCTTTTACTGTGGGCTTGGTAACTATAACCTTTCCCGGCCGCGCCCGCCACGCCCGTTCTATCGCGTTCGCCGCGGCTGGTTTGGCTATGGCCACCGTCGCCGGCCCAGTTCCGGTGAGGCCAGCCGCCAGCGCTCCCCTTGCCATCGCCTCTAGGGCGGGTAGTGGGTCTTGACCCAGCGCGCTCGAGTAAAGCAGCCCGTTGAACGTCAGCGCGCCCCAGACCTCCCCGCGGAGGGCCATGCAGTGTGCGAGCTCAACCCCAGCCCTTATCGGCCTAAGCCGCGCCCGATTTATCTTCGACGTGTACGACCTGCTTGGGGGCACATAGATCACCACCTTCAACTTGGGGTCAACTTTAAATCGCCTAAGAACGCGCCGCTTGAGATTGTCTGTTACCACGCCGCAGCCGTAGAGTGAGGCCGCTGCGTCGTCGAGGGCCCCGGTTATGGTGACGCCAGCCTCGAACGCCGCATCTATCCCCAAGTCCAGCACGAGCTTTGGCCGTGGCTTCCTGCCGAGCGCCGCAAATGTCGCTAGGACCGCCGCGTTTGCCGCTGCGCTGCTGCTCGACAGCCCTACCGCAATTGGAACCTCTGACTTCGTCTCCACCCGTGCGTCATAGGTTCGATCCAGTCCAAAGTGTTTCAAAACTTTTTGCACGCAGATCTCAATCAACTTTGGGCTCTCCATCCGCTCGCCCACCACCCGCCCGGTTATTTTCCCGAATCCCTCTACGAGTTCGACCTTAGCCTGGACCTTGAGCTTTACCCCAAAAGCTGCGCCTTTCCCAGCGGCGATAGCGTTGACCACCGTGGCCGAACCCCAAGCGGAGGCGACCCCCACTCGCTTGTCCAACTTCACACCTCAATCACTTGAATCGATTTGGGTCGATCTTTCCAGCCCTAAGCATGTGATCGGCTAGGACAAGCGCAAGCATTGCCTCAGCGACGGGAACTATCCGCGGGCAGATGTTGGGGTCGAATCGCCCCTTGAGTTGGATTTCGGTTTCCTTCATGCGGGCCAAGTCGACTGTCCGCTGCGGCTTGGTGATCGATGGGGTGGGTTTGACAGCAATTCGAGCCACAATTGGCATGCCTGTACTTATCCCGCCCAAAATTCCTCCAGCCTTGTTCGTCTCCGTGACCACCTTGCCCCCACGCAGCACGATCGGGTCGTTAGCCTCCGACCCCCGCATCCGGGCAAACTTGCAGCCGGCCCCAATCAGGACGGCCTTGACTGAACCTATTGACATCAAGGCATGCGCGACTTCCGCGTCGAGCTTGTCGAACACCGGGTCCCCAAGGCCTGCCGGGACCCCTAGTGCTCGGACCTCGACCACCCCCCCTGTGCTGTCGCCGTCTGCCGCCGCCTCGAGGACGGCATCCTTCATCCGCCCAGCGACTTTCAGGTCGGCGCATCGCATCGGGTTTCGCTCCACATTTTTTCTGATTTCTGCGGGCGATAGCTCCCGCTCGACCGCTATCCCGGCCGCCTCGACTGTGTGGCCGAGGATTTCGACGCCGTGGGCAGCCAGCAACTTCTTCGCTATTGCTCCGGCCGCGACCCGCCCGACTGTCTCGCGCGCCGCTGCCCGCCCCCCGCCGCGGTAGTCTACATGCCCGAACTTGAGCCAGTACGCAAAGTCAGCGTGGCCTGGGCGGGGTTTGGTCTTGATCGCCTCATAGGGTGCCGAGTCGACATCCACGTTGCGCACGAGCATAGAGATTGGCGTGCCGAGGGTCTTGCCCTGGAAAACCCCCGACAAAATCTCGACTCTATCACGTTCCTTACGAGGAGTAGTGAGGATTGATTGTCCTGGGCGCCTGCGGTCTAGCTCACGCTGGATATCGGCCTCGCTCAGCGGCATGCCTGCGGGGACGCCATCGACGACTACCCCGATTGAATTGCCGTGACTTTCTCCCCAGGTCGTGACTCTCAGTATTTTTCCGAAAGTATTTCCACCCATTTGAGCACCGCTTTGAAAACTCGCCGCTTACTCTATAAATCCTTGCGCTGGAGCGGCATGGTCGTGTCATTGGAAGTGATGCATGTGTGTCACGCTCAACCACTTGGAGAAAATCCAGCGCGTTGTTCCTTTATAAATAACCCCCACCCAAAGCCTCGGCGGGAAAGATGATATCCAATGAAGTCAGAAAACGCCAAGTTCATAGACCGGAGGCTTGAGCAGGAATTTTACGGGCTTAAAAAAAGAAACCCGTTACTTTACGAGTGGCTGGAGAGACCTATCAGAAGATTATTAGAAAATCCATTTATAGGCATACCCATTCCTAAGAAAAAATTCCGAAAGATCTTCCCTTTCATTTTTGTCTCACGATTTGGAGTTCTTTGTCCTACGAAGTATGCCTCCAGCGATACATGAGCACATTATTCAACGAGTTCCATCTTCGCCCCGAGCTTCCGCATGTCCTTGACGAACCCCGGGTAGGAAACTGGGATGCTCTCGGCCCCGTCGACAATCGTCTTCCCCCGTGCAGCAAGACCAGCCACGGCAAAAGCCATCGCCATCCTGTGGTCGCCGTATGAGCTTAGCCTCGCCCCCCTCAGCTGCCCCACGCCCTCCAGCCTCAGCTCGTCCGGCAGCTCCTCCACCTCCGCCCCGAGCTTCCTGAGCTCGGTCGCTAGTGCCCGGAGGCGGTCGGTCTCCTTGAATCTCAGGTGCGGGATGTTCGTGAGCCTCGTCCGCCCATCCGCGACCGACCCCAGAACCGCGAGCACGGGGACCAGATCCGGGTTGTTGCCGCAGTCCGCCTCGATGCCTGAAAGCTCCCCGTTGCCCGAGACCTCAACAGTTTTTCCTTTAACCCTCACCTCCGCGCCGAACTCGTCTAGAAGGTCCACTATCCGACGGTCGCCCTGAGCACCCCTGACATCGAGGTTGTTGACCCTGACTGTTGAACCCGTCAGTGCCGCGGCCCCTAGCACGAAAGCAGCAGACGAGAAATCGCCGGGAACCGTGAGCTCGAGCGGCTTGAAGACCTGCCCGCCAGGGATTTTGAACTCAGTCAGGCTCCTGTTTCGCCTGATCTTCACGCCAGCCGAGTCGAGCAGCTCGAGCGTGATTTCGACGTAGGGCTTCGAGCGCAGCTCCTCGGTTATCGTTAGCTTCACGTCCTCCAGCGCGTAGGGTGCAGCGAGTAGCAAAGCTGAGATGAACTGTGAGCTGACCGCGCCTGTTATCTCGACCTCACCTCCCCTCAGCCCCCCTCCGACAACCACGGGCGGCCTGCCATTTGCCCCCTCGCAGCGGGCCTTCGCCCCGAGCTTCTCGAGCGCCTCGACCAGCGGGCCCATCGGGCGCTTCAAAATTGATTCATCACCGGTCAGGTGCACGGGCTTGGGTGAGAGGGCTGCGATAGCGCTCATCATGCGAATCGTTGTGCCAGAGTTTCGGGCATCAATCAGGTCTACACGGGGCTTGAGCCGCCCGCCCGTGCCGCGAACTCGCCAGACGTTGCCTTCTCTAGCAATCTCCGCACCAAGCGCTCGTGCCGCCTCAATTGTTGCCTCGGTGTCGAAGCCCAACAGCGGGTTGGTGATCTTGCTTTCACCCCGGGCCAGCGCCGCTATCATGAATGCCCGGTGGGTGTAGGATTTGGAGGGGGGCGCCGTGACCTCTCCCGAGAGCTTTGAGGGCTTGACTTTCAGCTGCGCCATGGGGCTCCCGCTACACAATCTCCGAAAGGTTTAATATAGAGTTTGACACGAGGTGGGCTAACATGGTGAAGGGTATGGTGAACCCAAGGAGTTGCGGCGGCGGTAATTGCCTTTATCGCTAGAGTAGCCATACCTAGACCCTCTGCAAATTCGCATCTTTTGGCACACTTTTTAATGTCCCTGTGGCATACTTCAAAGGGAGGTGGTGCGGTTGTCTGAGGTAGGAAAGCGCATCAGGCTCGAGCGGATTATCAACCGAAAGACGAGGCGAACTGTGATCGTCCCTATGGATCACGGTCTCTCGATGGGTCCGATTGCAGGCCTGGAGAACATGGCAGCAATCGTCGACAAGGTTGCCGATGGGGGGGCGAACGCGGTCGTCCTTCACAAGGGTATCGTGCGGGCCGGGCACCGCGGCTACGGGAAGGATATAGGGCTAATCATCCACCTGTCGGGGAGCACCTCGCTGGGGCCAGACCCAAACAGCAAGGTTCCAGTAGCGACGGTTGAGGAAGCGATAACCCTCGGGGCGGACGCGGTCTCCGTGCACGTCAACCTGGGCGCAGCGAACGAGCCGGAGCAGCTGCAGAACCTGGGTGAGACGGCCGAGGCCTGCGCAGCTTGGGGGATGCCGCTGTTTGCGATGATGTACCCGCGAGGACCGAAGATAAAGACCCCCCACGACCCGGCGTTAGTTGGACACGCTGTTAGAGTAGGAGCAGAGCTTGGCGCGGACATCATCAAGACCGTGTATACCGGAGATGTCAAGTCCTTCCAAAAGATCGTACAGGGGTGCCCAGTGCCCATCGTGATTGCAGGTGGTCCAAAGATGGCGACGGATCGGGATGTGCTCAAGATGGCCTCCGAGGTTATGGAGGCTGGCGCGATAGGTGTTTCCATCGGGCGCAATGTCTTCCAGCACCGAAACCCGACCGCGATGACTCGTGCGTTGGCACAAATCGTACATGACGGCGCCCCTGTTGAAAAGGCAATGCGCGAACTTAAAAGGTGACGCCGTTGCGTAGGCTTGTCTGGGTTAGGGCTGACTGGGATGAGCCCTGGGAGCGCCGAAAACCCTTCGTGTCAGCTGCAATCGAGGCCGGAGCCGATGCGGTTCTGGTGAAACCCAAAGAAGCCCAAGATGCCCTCAAGCTAGGGGCTATAACGGTGGCCGCTGGTGAACCAGCCCCCGGTGTGAGGGTGGTGGTCCTCAGCGCCAGGAGCGCTGCCGAAGTAGAGAAAATGCTGAAGCAGGTTGAGAGGTTACATCAGGACGGGAAGAAAGTCGCGGTGCTCATCGAGGTAGCGAGCAAGGAGCTGGAGCGAGCCGCGGTTATGGCCGGGAAGTCCGCAGATTTCCTCGTCGCGGTAACGCCCGACTGGAGAGTTATTCCCCTCGAAAATCTCATCGCGGAGCTCCAGCGCGCCGAGGTCAAAGTCCTCGCTGGGGTGAAGGATGCAGCAGAGGCGAAGGTCGCGGCTGAAACCCTAGAGGTAGGGACTGCAGGGGTGCTGTTAGATCCGAGGGAGCGGGGGCCCGGCGAGGTCAAGAAGGTTTGCGAGACCTTCGAGCGGCTCACCCTCGAGAGGTTAGAGCTAGTGTCCGCCAAGGTGAAAACTGTCCGACCCGTTGGAACCGGAGACCGAGCATGTGTAGACACAACTTCCTTGATGAGCATCGGAGAGGGAATGCTCGTGGGGAGCCAAGCGAGCGGCCTATTCCTTGTGCACTCGGAGACCCTCCCCAGCGAATTCGTGGAGCCTCGGCCATTCCGCGTGAACGCCGGAGCGGTGCACGCTTACATCCGGCTCCCTAGGGGCAAGACCAAATACATGTCCGAGCTAGGGGCTGGCGACGAGGTGCTGATCGTCAGCGCTAGAGGCGATGCTCGTGTTGGCGTGGTCGGGCGCGTGAAGATAGAGCGGCGCCCACTTCTGCTGGTTGAGGTCGAGCGCGAGGGGGAAGTATACAGGACGCTGCTCCAGAACGCCGAAACGATAAACCTCGTCGGCAAGGACGGCAAGCCGATCTCGGTAGCGAAGCTCAAGCCCGGCGACGAGGTGCTGCTGCATGTCGAGCGGGCTGGGCGGCACTTCGGCGTCAAGGTCGAAGAAACCTTGGTGGAGAAGTAAACAGGGGTGTTGACAACCAGCACGAAGAGCTGTCAGCAGGGGTGTTTACATTGAGTGAGCTGAGACTGGGCAGGCACAAGCTGTCAACCCCGGCCATCTGCGGTTCGGTGGTCGGAAAAAATCTGAACGAGATGCGGGCAGGGGTAGCTAGGGCTCTCAAACAGGGCGCGGATTTGGTGGAGCTCCGAGTGGACGGCCTTCGAGACCAAACCGGGTGGGGGGGCCTGCTTCGAAAAGGCCTGCCGATTATCCTCACAAATAGGCCCA
>JASEJC010000030.1:0-6521 GCA_030016755.1 Candidatus Hodarchaeaceae archaeon
CACGAACCTCCAGGTCTTTCCCCTGACTCGAAAGAGATTTTGCGGGAGGGAATGGTCATCACCATCGAGCCCGGCATATATGTGCCACATTTAGGCGGTGCTCGCTGGGAGGACATGGTGTTGGTAACAAAGAAGGGATGCAAGTCATTCACGGCATGCAGCGAAGTGGAAGAAAACTGGCGGGTCTGAGACAATCATTGAAGGGTAGTGGTTGATCAGGTAACACGTGTTGAAGAAGTTGTAGGCCCGTCCCTGCCGAGGGGGAGCCAGTGCCCGAGGGTCACCGATAGCCGCAGGTAAAGCGCGCCGCCAAATATCGCCAACAAAACGATCAAGTGCTTGTTTCATCCGGAGGGGAGCCGTCAGCCACCGTTTGAATTCGAGCTTCACATCTCCACCCTGATAAATAACTTCCTTCGGTGTTATTTTCGAATAACGTTTGCCCGGCTCGCCCTCACCACAAGTTTTTTTATAGTTCATAGTGACATTATGAAATACAAAAACGGTGGGGCGCGTGAGGCGGCCGTGCGAGAGAACTTCGCGATATCTTGGAATGGGCATGGAACAACGAAGTCATAGAGTTCACCCACAACGACCTGTTAAACGGCGGGGTGGTCAGCTATCGCGGTAACCGATGGACTAGGGTTCGGGCTGCGTCTGCCTCTCTCCACCACATGTGGAAAGCGGGGTTGCTAACGCGCCTCTCGGCCGGCAAGGGACGCCGCGCGACTCTCTATTCACCCATCCCTCGCGAGGAATACCAGCGAAAACTTAAGCAGCTAGTGCTCATTTGAAAAACACTTCCATCACGGTAAATACTTAAATCGGCGCTGGCGATTATCGCAAGGTGATCGGGTGGCGAAACGTGAGCGTTGGCAGAAGAACTTCAGCGAGTGGTTCAGCGACATCCTGCGCGACGCCGACATCATGGAGACCCGCTACCCGGTGAAGGGGCTTTTCGTCTGGCTCCCCCACGGGCTGAAGCTCCGCAACTCCGTGCTCGGGATCATGCGCAGGCTGCTCGAGGAGAGCGGTCACCAAGAAGTGCTATTCCCCCAGCTCATCCCGGAGAACCTCTTCAAGAAGGAGGCCGAGCACATCCGCGGGTTCGAGGGGCAGGTCTACTGGGTCACGCACGGGGGGCACGACAAGCTCGACGTGAAGCTTGCGCTACGCCCGACTTCCGAAACCTCAATCTACCCCATGTTCTCCCTCTGGATACGCTCGCACGCCGACCTCCCGATCAAGCTCTACCAGGTGGTCAACATCTTCCGCTACGAGACCAAGATGACGAAGCCCATGATCAGGCTGCGGGAGGTGACGACTTTCAAGGAGGCCCACACCGCCCACGCCGACGCCGACGAAGCCGAGGCGCAGGTGATGGAAGCAGTCAAAATCTACAAGCGCTTCTTCGACGAACTCGGCGTCCCCTACGTCGTGTCCAAGCGCCCTCCATGGGACACTTTCGCGGGGGCCCGGTACTCAATCGCCTTCGACACGCTCGCTCCAGATGGTCGGACGCTGCAGATCGGCACCGTCCACAACCTCGGGCAGAACTTCGCAAAGGTATATGGGCTCAAGTACGAGGCAGCGGGAGGTAAGCACCACTATGTCTACCAGACCTGCTATGGGATTTCGGAGCGGGTGATAGCTGCCGTGATCATGGTGCACGGCGACGACAACGGCCTGTGCCTGCCGCCAAATGTCGCGCCCATCCAGGTGGTAGTCGTCCCCATCCCCTACAAGGCAAAGGAGGCACCGGTTGAGCAGATCGCGACCGCAGTAAAGAACGAGCTCGCGACCGCCGGCTTCCGGGCCCACCTCGACGACCGGAATCTCCGCCCGGGCAACAAGTTCTACTACTGGGAGCGGCGCGGGGTGCCCCTCAGGCTCGAGATAGGCCCGGAGGATGTGGCGAAGGAGCAGGTTACCGCTGTCCTGCGGGACACGGGAGAGAAGCGGGCCATCCCTCGGAAAGCGCTCGGGACAAAGGTAAAACAAATGCTTGACGAGATCGCCGAAAACCTCCGCGAGCGGGCATGGAAGCTGTTCCGCGAATCGCTGAAGGACGCCCCAGACCTAGGGGCGACGAAAGGAATCGTTAAGAAGAGGGGCGGGATCGCGCGGCTGCCCTGGTGCGGTCAGGAGTCGTGCGGGAAGGAGATCGAGGAGCAGACCGGAGGCGACATGCTTGGCGAGGAGCTCGACGGCGCACAGGCACCTGCTGGCACCTGCCCCATCTGCTCGAAGCGGGCAAAGACGAGCGTGCTAGTGGCTAAGGCCTACTGAACTACAACTTCCACTCAACTTCTCGCAAAATTTTCATGCACTCGATGATGTCGGGTGTTTCCGAGTAAAGCCACTTGTCGTCGAATCTTGCAACCCACGCGTTCTCGTGGGCCCCTTTTTCTGTCTTGATGTAAATCAAGGACCTGAGCTGTTTCAACCTCTCCATCGGAAGCTTTTCGAACAACTGACTATCTTCTTTCAAACTCCACGCGCCCGTTTCCAGCGACTTCTTCATTCTTTCTTCAATTTCCTCTGATACGTCTAGTGAGTCCAGTTCGTCCAGTTCCCACACGAACCCCCGGCTGGGTTTGAACGAAATCATTTCCTTGGGCGGCAGGGCCTTGCTCGTCGGCACCCTTAATTCGTAGAATGCTGGTGAGTATTTGGTACGGGGTTTGTAACGCAACGAGAATTTTCCGAATCTTAAAGTTTGGCACGCGAGCACGCGACCGAAAAAACCCATCCTCGCTTCAACCACATCATGCTCCAAAGCGTTCAGGACTTCATTGTACCTTTTTGCAATCGAGTAAGAGGTGATCATGATAGAGCCCAACAGCCACGGCAAGAAAAAGATGATGAGGAATAATAGGGGAAAAAGAGCCCAAAGAAAGAGAATGCTGAACATCAAAAAAATCGGTAGGATGACCAGGAGGATGCCGCCCCCAAGCATAGCATATCTGTGCCTTATGATCCACGGCCTCTTAAGCAAGTTGATACCCGATCCTACTCGACCTACTAAATTTGTAAGCCTTGCTCTTCTAAAGTTTTTTCATTGCTTCCAAGATCTCCGCTTCGGATGGAAACCCGGTTGGCCCCTTGTACCTTATTTTCAGTCCAGCTGCGGCCACCGCAAATTTCGTTGACTCGAGGATATCACGGGTCGCCATGTACTTCGTCAAGAAAGCGGCCCCGAAGACATCCCCTGCCCCGGTCATGTCTTTCACATCAACCTTCAGGGGGTTCACTTTGACCAGCCCCTCGTCGCTCAGCACTACCGAGGGCTCGCCCCCCTTGGTCAGAATCGCGATTTTCGGGCCGGCCGCGCGAATGCTTCTCAGAGCTGCCTCGACGTCTCCCTTGAGCACGCGCGCCTCCTCCTTTCCAATCTTCACCACATCGACGTGCTTCAAGAAGTCGCTTAGGTCTCGAAGCTTGACCTCCACCCGCCCGTCCTTGTTGATTTCGCGCAGGATGCCTTGGGGATCGAGCATGACGAGGTTTGATTTTCGCTTCACCGCCTTCAGCACCTCGGGCGTCACCTCGTTGGCGATCGGGGAGATGTAAAAGCTCGCGGCGTCGGAGTAGGCGTCCGGGATATCATCAGGCGAGAGCTTCGGCGCCACATGCTTGCAAACCTGCCTGCGGTTCCCCGCCTCGTCGTATGTGTTCTCGAACGTTGTGGTGTACTCGCCCGCAACCAGGATGCCCTCCGTGTCGAGACCGAGCTTACTGTAAATCGGTGGAAACTTCTCAGGGAAATCCGCCCCGACCTTCGAAACCACGCCCACGCTTCGCCTCAGGGCCGCGAATGCCAGCCCAGCGTAAGTTGGAGCACCACCGAGCGCGTTCTCGATGACCCCCCATGGGAGCACGTTTATATCAATCGCCACATGTCCTACGACCACGACATCGAAAGCCATCTATCGCTCCCTCCTCCCCGCGATGAAGTCCTCGACCGCCTGCCTAGCCTCCTCATCTGGCATCTGGGTCGGCGGGTGCTTGAAGAAGTATGCCGAGACCCCGACCAGCGGACCAGAGATGCCGCGGTCGAGCGCCAGCTTCACGGCACGGATTGCGTCGATCACCACCCCCGCGGAGTTCGGCGAGTCCTCCACCGAGAGCTTGACGTCCAGTGTGAGCGGGATGTCCCCGAACTTGCGCCCCCGCATGTGGATGTAGCAGACCTTGTTGTCCTTGAGGAACGGGACGTAGTCGCTTGGCCCAATCCGCAGGGGGACCTCGTAGGGGACCTGGCTTGAGACCGCCTCCGTCTTGCTCACGCGCTTCGAGCTCAGGCGCTCCTCCTCGAGCATGTTGAGGAAATCCGTGTTGCCGCCGATGTTCAGCTGATAACTCTCCTCAAGCTTCACCCCGCGATCGATCAGCAGCCTCGCGAGGGTGCGGTGGAGGATTGTCGCCCCCACCTGAGATTTTATGTCGTCGCCCGCGCAGGGTAGCCCAGCATCTATGAAACGCTTGCCCCACTCGCGGTCAGAGACGATGAATTCTGGGATGCAGTTTATGAACCCGCAGCCCGCCTCAATCGCCTGTTGCGCGTAAAATCGCGAGGCCTCGTAGCTTCCCACCGGCAGGTAGCTGATTAGGATGTCAGCGCCCACGTCCTCAAGCACTTTTGCGACCTCGAGTGGCTTCTGAGTCGGGTCTACCGGTATCACGGGCTTCAGGTACTTGCCGAGGCCGTCCAGCACCGGGCCCTTCATCACCTCGACGCCGAGCTTCGGGACATCGCTGAACTTTGCCGTGCAGTTGGGTGGTGTGAAAATTGCCTCCGAGAGATCCCGGCCAACCTTGTTCGCGTCGACATCAAATGCAGCAACAAACTTGATGTCCCGGATGTGGTAGCCGCCGAAGTTCACGTGCATCAGGCCGGGGACGAACTGGTCCTCGCGCGCGTCCTTGTAGTACTCCACGCCCTGCACCAGCGATGAGGCGCAGTTGCCGACCCCCGCAATCGCTACTTTTATCATCTGAAATATCTCCGTTTCTGATATATCCGAATCTGAAATATCTCCAAAAATAAACTATATAAGGCTTGCGGTGGAGGGAAATTGGGTTTCTTGTGGCTATGGCGAGGATGAAGAAGAAGACAACGGCCGAGATGGTCTGGCCGTACTTCCTGAAGCTGCTGAAGGAGCGCCCTATGTACGGGTACGAGCTACGGCAGGAAACCCAGAAGCACTTCGGGTGGAAGCCCCCCACCGTCACCTCCTACCTCGTCCTTTACCGCCTCCAGCGCGGGGGATACGTCACGATGGAGTGGGAGGAACAGCGAGGGAAACCCGCGCGCAAGTATTACAAAATCACGAAGAAGGGCGAGGAGCTGCTCCGCGAGGGCATCAAATACCTCAAGGAGCTGCACTCAAAACTCGCAGGTTAGCTCAGCCTGAGCCTCGCCATGAACAATCGCTGCAACACGGTGAAGTGGGTTAGGATAACTATTATGACTACCGCGTACTGGGTGTAGCCCACCAGCGCCCCGATTGCTAGGATGAGGAGCCGCTCAGCGCGCTCAGCGACGCCCACATCGAGCTTGCCCGACCCCGCAGCCTCAGCTCGAGCGCGGATGTAGCTGACCATGAAACTTCCGACGATTGCCAAAACACCCCACGCCCAACCCCAACCCCGCATGAAGCTGGCCTCGGCAATCCCGCCAGATGTGAAAGCGTAGATTATGCCTATGAAAATCAGGAAATCCACATACCGATCGACGACTGAATCCAGCACCCCTCCGAAAGCCGTCTCCCTCCTCAGCACCCGCGCGACGGCTCCATCGATGATGTCGAAAAATCCAGCCACGAGGAGGGTCAGGCCGGCCAACAGCTGTTCACCGCGTGCGAAGAAGATGGCCGCGACCAACCCAACCGCCAAGCCGATAAAGGTCAAGGTGTTCGGGCTGACCTTGGCCCGCGCGATGACCTCTGCAACCGGCCTTATCAGATCGTTCGCCCGGTCGCGGAACCTGCTCAGCATCTCAGCTCCTCCAACGCAAGAGATTTTTGCGCCCAGCCATAAGGGTTTTGGGTGTATGGATGATTTACCTCGGCCCAGCAGGGGTCCCGATTTCCAGCAAGGACCGCAGCACCTTGGGCGGTCTCAGGCAAGTTGCGGAACTCGGACTGGGCGCGATGGAAGTTGAATTTGTTAGAGGCGTAACGATGAGCAACGAGATGGCGGACGAGGTGGGAAAGCTTGCGAAGGAACTTGGCATCCTCCTCTCGGTTCACTGCCCCTACTTCATCAACCTCTGCTCCACCGACAAGAAAAAACTCGAGGCCTCCAAGAAGCGCATCTTGGACTCGGTTGAGCGGGCCTTCCACATGGGGGCCCACATCGCGGTCTTCCACCCGGGATACTACAGCTCGCTGACACCCGAGGCTGCGTTCAAGGCAGTCGAGGAGGCCTGCCGGGACATGCTGGACCGGATGAAGTCGATGGGGATCAAGGGAGTCGACCTCGGGCATGAAACCACCGGGAAAATCAGCGCCTTCGGC
>JASEJC010000030.1:6531-9703 GCA_030016755.1 Candidatus Hodarchaeaceae archaeon
CCTTCGGCACGCTGGATGAAATCGTCAGGCTCTGCAAGCGGGTCCGCGGCTGTGTGCCCGTCGTGGATTTTGCCCATTTATACGCAAGAGCGGCGGGGCGGATCGACTACGCAGAGGTGTTCGAGAGACTCAAGCCCCTCAAGCTGAAGCACCTGCACTCTCACTTCACCTCGATGGAGTGGACCCCCACAAAGGTCCCGGGGTATGGAAACGAGCGGCGCCACCTCCCGATCAAATTCAACAAGCCCCCCTTCGAGCCCCTCGCGCGCGAAATCCTGAAGCGGGATGTAAACATCACGCTGATCTCAGAGTCGCCGGTGCTCGAGCAAGACTCCTTGATGATGAAGCATGCTTTTGAAAAATTAGGTTACAGATTTTAGCCTTTTCACGATCTCGCCGCGAGCTACGAGCTCCTGCTCGCCCGTGACCATGTTCCTGAACGCCACCTGTCCCCTCGTCAAGTCCTTTGCTCCCACGACCACGACCCGCCTCACCTTCAGCGCGTCAGCATAAGCCAGGGCCTTGCCTAACTTCCGGCCCATCAGATCAACATCGATTGACAGTCCCGCCCCGCGCAACTCCGCAGCTATCTTCAAACATTCTTCTAGGACTTTCTCGTCAGCGGGGATGACCATACAATCTAACCTATCCTGCGGGACTATCATGCCACGGCTCAGGAGAACTCGCGCGATCCTGTCGACGCCGAAGCCTACGCCAACGGCAGGGGTTGGGTCGCCGCCGAGCAGCTCGATCAAATCATCGTAGCGCCCGCCGCCAGCCACTTGAACCCCGCCCACGTAAATTTCGAACACGAAATCAGTATAGTACTCGAGCCCGCGGGCAATCCCTAGGTCGACCACGAAATTTTCCACCCCCAATGGATTCAAGTGTGCGATTACCTCTCGCAGGCTCTTTAACGCCGAAGCCGCTCGGGGGAGCCCTTTGAGCAACTCCTCCGCCTTCTCTATGATAACCACACCGCCCCGCAACGAGATCAGGGTGCGAATCATTTTTTCATCCTTGCCGCCCACACCAGCGCGCTTGAACTCATCCCTGATCCGCTCCTCCTCGCGCGAGTCGATGGCCCTCAGCACCGGGTCCTGGGCGTCCCCTTTCACCCCCGCATGCGCTAGCACCTCCCGAAGCAGGCGGATGTGTCCCACGCGGAGCTCATAGTCCTTCAGCCCCAACTCCCGAATCACGTTGTCGGCGAGCGCGACCACCTCGGCATCGGCTTCTGGCCTCGTCGAACCTATAATCTCGACCCCGGACTGCAGGAACTGCCTCCAGCGCTGCGCCTGGGGCTCCTCATAGCGGAAGCAGCTGCCGAAATAGCAGAGCTTGACCGGCTTCGGTGCCGACCTCAGCTGTTGGGTATAGAGGCGGACGACGGGGGCGGTGAGCTCTGGGCGGAGGGCGAGCTCCCGACCGGACTTATCCTTGAAGGAGTAGAGCTGCTTCACCACGTTCGCGCCGCTTTTCTTCGTGAAGACCTCCAAGTGCTCGAAAGCCGGCGTCTCCACCTCCTTGTAGCCGTAGCGCTTGAACAGCTCCTCCATGGTGCGCATGACATGACGGACGCTCACGAGTTCCTCGCCGAACAAATCGCGTGTGCCACGTGGACGCTGCAAACTCATACCCCCGGAGGTGTCACGGTGAAGAGCCGCACGGGAGAGGAGTTTTCGTTACCTGCCGCATCCACAGCGACCACCTTCCACCAATACGTGTCTGGAGCCAGCTCGGTGGGTGGGGTGTAGGTATTGTCAGCGGCCCCGAGTGTGACGTCCAATACAGGCGAACTGAAGTCGGACTCTTCATCAACAAGGAGGCGGTGGTTGTCCGCACCCAAACCGATGGCCCACTCGAATGTAACCACCAAACTTGTGAGCTCGGCACCGTCTTGCGGGGAGGAGAGCTGAGGCTGGCTAGGCGGCTGGGTGTCGATCACAAATGTGAAAACGTCCGACCACCCTAGGAAGTCGCCTTTGTTATCATATGCCCCAACCCGCCACGAGTAATTATCGTCAGCGAGAACCGGTGTGGTATAGGATTTGGTGATCAGGTTATCCACTTGAACTACTGGTGAGGAGAAGTCCGCGTTGTCGTCCACTTCCAGTTTGTACTTGGCTGCACCAATCGCGCCTGACCATATGAGCTCCGGCGTGCTGTCATTCGTCCTCGCGCCATTGGCAGGGAAGATCAAGGCAGGCACATGATTTATTTTAATAACTTTCACCAAACCGTTCGAGCTCGTGAGGGGAACTTGTAAGTACTCAATGCCCCCGATGTCGCCTGTAAAAACGCGTAGGGCCATCGGGACGGGACGCCCAGTCACTTCGGCCGATACGCCCTTGACAAGCCATGCTGATACTATGCTGCCCCTCTCATCGAGGAAAACTAACATTGTTTCCTTGATGGCGGGTGTGGATGGAGGTGGAGAAAACCCGAGATAATCTGATATCTTACCCTGTTTGTTTACCGTGAAAACCCCATAGCCGTCCAAACCTAGGCTTTCTGCACCGACCCTGAGGTAGACGTTCCTGTTTTGTGCATCTAACACGACCGCCTCCCGGTTCTCGCCGAAATTGAACACGTAGTTCTGGCCCTCCACGCTCGGCTGCAGCTGGGACGGCGTTCTGAGCCTCTGCGCGCCCAGCAAGATACTCATGGGCTGTGTGGAGTTGTAGTAACTCCATGCGTTGTAGTATTCATCGTACGAGAATACCACGTAGTCGATTTTGACACCGTAGTTATTCCGGTATGCCGTTAAATACCACCGAAACTCATTTTCACCTACAATTGGGAACCTTTGAACATCGATTCTCCTGCCGTTTACTGCATACGATTTGGCGGAGATATACTCGCCTAAAGCGTTGTACATGCCATAATAGTTACGTATGCGCATGCTATCCCGTTGGGTATCGTAGTAAATGTAATCTGGTGGGCGCGGGACAACAGACGGATCGTTTTCCCACTTCCCTTCCTCTTTCGCAACCTCTGCGCCGTCGCACACGGTCGCTCGCTCAGCTGCTCCCGTGAGAAGGTGCCCATGTGACCATTGGATGGAGACGACTGAATCCTTCAGCGTTTTATTTTGAAGCCAATCAAAAGCTTCCATGAGCCCATCATCCAAACCCCTGCCATGCCACTCAGTTGGTGGGGTGGTTTTGTA
>JASEJC010000031.1 GCA_030016755.1 Candidatus Hodarchaeaceae archaeon
CTACCGTGCAGGGGGCATAGCTGCTATCGTCACTGGAGAATGGTTCTCGGACCTCCCGGGATTCGCTGCTCGGGCCGTCGATCCCGTCCCCCAAGCGCTCGTGCTTACCTCAATCGTCATCAACATCTGTATCCTGGCGCTAGCGCTCTCCCTCTGCATCTACGCCTATCGTCACTACGGCACGCTTGACCCATCAAAGCTCAGGAGGCTGCGCGAATGATACCTCACGCCCCAATTCTAGCCATTTTCCTTCCGCTGTTCGCAGCGTTCCTGATGCCCGTGATTGGAATTTTGGCAAGGCGTCGCGACATCAAACACGCTCGGGAGCTATTTGCCATTGGGACTATGATTGCGGTCCTCGTGATCGTGGCGAGCATGATGTCGGAAGTATGGAGTGGTAAGATTCTCGTTTACCAGCTCGGAGGGTGGCCTCCACCTTGGGGGATCAACTTAACCGTGGACGCGCTGGCAATCCAAATGGCGTTCATGATCGCTGGGCTGGGAACGCTCGTTATGATTTATTCCGCAGCGTACATGCGGCGCGACACGGGGTTAAGCTATTTTTACACTTTGGCCCTGCTGCTGATGGCCGGCATGATGGGGACGGTTCTGACGGGAGATATGTTCAACTTCTACGTTTTCCTTGAGATCATGTGCATCGCATCCTACGCCCTAGTAGCATTCAGACGCGATTCGAATTCCATCGAGGCGAGCATAAAATATTTATTTATAGGTGCGCTTGGCACTTCTTTCATACTCCTAAGCGTTGCAATGCTTTACGGTGTTATCGGCAGCTTAAACATCGCTGATCTGGGAGCAAAGTTGGCAATAATCAGGGGGGCAGCCGAACCTGTACCGATGATCCTCGTGGCGGCGCTTGCGCTCTTTGTAGCTGGGGTCATGATAAAGGTCGCGATGGTTCCATTCCACATATGGCTTGCGGACGCCTTCACTGCTGCCCCCACAGCAATTAGCGCGCTGTTAGCTGGCCCCGCTGCAGTAGTAGGGATTTACTGGGTCGCACGTCTCCCTTACCTGCCGTTTGGCCTACCGGTTGGTATCATTCTAGTTTCGCTCGGCTTGCTCAGCATGGTAGTCGGAGTTCTCATGGCTCTCACCCAACGCGATTTCAAGCGTATGCTCGCCTATCACGTCATAAGCCAAAAGGGATACATGGTGCTTGGTCTTGGCTTAGGCACTTTAGGGTCCGTGCTTGGAGCTCAGGGTGGCCTCTTTCATCTACTCAACCACTCGACCTACAAGTGTATGTTGTTCATGTGCGCTGGTGTCGTACTTTTCCGCACCGGGAGCCAAAAGTTCGATGAACTCGGCGGCCTTGGCAAAAACATGCCAGTCACTGCGCTGACGTTCCTTGTAGGGGCTCTCGCGATATCCGGTATCCCGCCCCTTAACGGTTTTGTGAGCAAGTACACAATCTACTTGGGTGGGATCGAGGCAGGCCTACCTATAGTTACCGCAATCGCCGTCCTTGTGAGCGCTTTAACCTTTGCGAGCTTTTTCAAGGCTTTCAGCTCGGTTTTCCTGGGTCAGAGATCCGAGCGCTTTAGAGAAATCCAAGAGGGTCCTAAGCTGATGTTGTTCCCGATGCTCGCGATGGCCATGATATGCGTTGCCATTGGCCTCCTCCCAGCATTGGGGTTTGACATCGTTGGCCCAGCCCAAGCCGCAGCAGAAAATTCAGCTGGGTACATCAGCCAAGTGATCGGGGGTATCTGATGGTCGAGTGGATTTGGGATCCCATCGTCGCTACCGCGGCAATCTTGCTCGGCTCGCTCGCCGCCTACGGTTTACTGATAGCAGGGCGCAGGATCGTTAAACCAAAACCGACCCCTGAAAAAGTAAAGACCTACGCCTGCGGCGAGGAGCTGAAACCTGATGAAATACACGCGGATAGTGAACAATTTTTCTCACCCATCCGACGGGTCCTCAAGCCCTTTTATCGTTACATCCAACCCGCACACACGGGCGCCCTCAACACTTACTTGCTCTGGGCCGTTGTGGGATTCATCATCATTCTCGTCATCATCCTGCTTACGGTAAGGTGAGCTTATGGGGTTGGGGAGATTCTTCAGGAAGAAATCGCCATGGTTGCTACACTTCAACACGGGTGGCTGTAACGGCTGCGATATCGAGGTGATCGCGGCACTCACACCGCGCTACGATGTTGAGCGCTTCGGAATGGTGCTCAAGGGTTCCCCCAGACACGCCGATATATTGATTGTCACGGGACCTGTAACCAAGCAAACCAAAGATAGGCTCATCAGAATCTACGAGCAAATGCCGGAACCGAAGATGGTCGTGGGGGTTGGCTCCTGTCCTGCCTCTGGTTGCGCCTTTTATGACTGCTATAATGTCGTCGGCCCCCTCGATAAGGTCATACCCGTCGACGCCTATGTTCCGGGCTGTCCGCCGAAACCGGAGGCGATCATTTTTGCACTCGTGAAAGCTTTGGAGAAGGTGTGAAAATGGATTCCAAAGAAGTTTCGGAGCTAATCAAGGAGTACGCTGGGGATGTGAGGATTGTGAACAACCGGTGCCTTTTCGCCACGAGCGACAAGCAGCGCTTCAGGGCCCTCCTGCGCGCGCTGAGGGTGGCGGGAGTCACGCACATCTCGACGATCACGGGGATAGACGTGGGCAATGTCGTAGAGGTTATCTATCACTTTGACTGCTGGCCAACAATGCTGAACCTGAAAATCCCGCTCCCGAAAGACGACCTAAAAATCCCAACGATAACCGATGTATTCCCCGGGGCCGTTCTGTACGAGCGCGACCTGATGGAGATGCTCGGGGTGAAAGTCGAGGGGCACCCAGATCCGCGGAGGCTATTCCTGCCGGACGATTGGCCGGAAGGGGTGTACCCGCTGCGCAAGGAATTTAGGGGGGCGCCAAAATGACGTTCGTTGTCCCTGTGGGTCCCCAACACCCGATGCTGAAAGAGCCGGAGTTTTTCAGGTTTGAGGTCAAGGGGGAGGAGATAGTCGGTGTTGATATCCGCTTGGGCTACGCCCACCGCGGGATTGAGGAAGCGCTGTCGCGGCGGAGCTACAAGCACAACGTCTACCTCTGCGAGAGAATTTGCGGCATCTGCAACGTGGTGCACTCGACGACATACTGCCAAACGGTAGAGCAACTTGCCGGTGTTGAGCCGCCAGAACGGGCGAAGTACATCCGAGCAATCCTCATGGAACTCGAGCGCATCCACAGCCACCTGCTCTGGCTCGGGGTCGCTGCTCACCAGATCGGTTTCAACACCTTGTTCATGCTGGCATGGCGCGACCGGGAGTACGTTATGGATTTACGGGAGCTCATCTCCGGCGGGCGAGTCCACTCCGCCATGAACACCATCGGGGGCGTTCGGCGAGACGTGAGGAGTGAACATGTCCCAACCATGCTCCGCGGGCTGGATAAACTTGAGCAATCTGCCAGGTACTACACCGACCTCTGGGGGTCTGACCGCACGATACTGGCCCGCTGCACTAACGTGGGGGTGCTGAGCAAGGACGACGCGATAAAGTTCTGCGCTGTTGGACCGCTCGCGCGCGCTTCTGATGTAAAAGTTGACATCCGGAAGGACGACCCCTACGGCGCCTACGGAGCCCTCTCCTTCAACGTGATAACGGAGCAGGAGGGCGATGTCTGGGCAAAGGGCATGGTCAGATTACGGGAGATCTTGGAGTCGATCAAGATTGTACGCCAAGCCTTGAAGGAGCTCCCGAGCGGCCCAGTCCGAACCCCAGTTGAGCTAAAAATTCCGCCCAACGAAACGGTCGAGCGCACCGAGGCCCCGCGCGGCGAGCTTATCTATTACATCCGCTCGAACGGGACAGACACTCCAGAACGTGTGCGCGTCCGGACGCCAACGTACGGGAACTTCGCCTCGATGAAATCTATGTTCGCCGGGGGCACGGTGGCCGAGATCCCCATCGTGATGTGGAGCATCGACCCCTGCTTCGGTTGCAACGATCGAATTACCCTCGTGGACTCGCACACGGGCAAAGCGCGCGTGGTGAGCTTTGATGAGCTGAGGCGGTGGAAGAAATGATGGAGGTCCTGAGCTTCTTCTTCAACTCCCTCGTCTTTCCGGGACTGCTCTTCGCCTCCCTCATTGGGCTGCTCTACGCCGGCATCGACCGGAAAGTCACCGGACACATGCAGCATCGCATAGGGCCCCCCATCTGGCAGGAATATCTCGACGTTGGCAAGCTGATGGGAAAGGAGGACATCACACCAAGCGCCGCTCAGTCGCTGGTGTTCAACGTCGCCCCCCTTATCGCGCTAGGAGCAGTTACCACGGTGATGCTCCTTTTACCCGTCAACTCGGCCCAGCCAGCGCTGACGGCGGTCGCTGACCTGATTGTCATCATCTACCTGCTCAACATCCCGGCTATCTGCCTAATGCTCGGCGGTTACTCCTCTGGGGGGCCGTTTGGTTCGGTTGGGGCCGCGCGCTATGTGGTCCAGCTGTTCAGTTACGAGTTTGTATTCATCCTCGCTATCATCGCCGTCATCGCCCGAGTTGGGTCTCTTGACCTCACGGCGGTCGTTGGTTACCAAGCTCAACGCGGTTGGCTCATCCTGGACTTGCGCCTCATACCCGCACTGATCGCCATGATCATCAGTGCCCAGGGAAAGCTCATGCGCGTCCCCTTCGACATACCAGAAGCTGAGACCGAGATCGTGCACGGGGCCCTGACTGAGTACTCGGGACCCAAGCTTGCGATTTGGCGCATCGTGTACAACATTGAGACGCTCGTCGTGGCGGGTTTCATCGCTGCTCTTTTCTTGGGGGGGCCTGTCGCTTACACAATTGGCGGATTTCAAATTCCAGGCGTGGCCGATTTTCTCATCAAGACCCTCATCATTGTTCTGATCACAACCATTCTGCGGAACATCATGGCACGCCTGCGCATCGACCAGGCGCTCAAGTTTTACTGGACGTTCGCTGCGTTCCTCGCTGTGCTGAGCCTCATGCTCGTGCTGGTGGTGCCCTAGATGCCGAGAATCCTCCCCCAAGTGCTCCGAAACCTGTTCCGCAAGCCGTTCACGGTGAAGTACCCCTACGTCAAGGTCGAACCTCCAGAGGGCTACCGCGGTAGGCTGGCCATCAACAAGGAGAGATGCATCCGGTGCTGGCTGTGCATCCACACGTGCCCCGCCCGAGCGATAAGCGTGGATAAAGAGACGAAACGGCCGAGCATTTGGTTGGGGCGATGCACCTTCTGCGGCGAGTGTGCCGAGGTGTGCCCGACCAAGGCTATCACCATGACAAAGGAGTTCGAGTACACCACACTGTATGAGAAATGACGCGGGCTGATTTTTGGATGATACACGTGTGTCATGCGGGTCGAGAGACGTGATACACGTGTGTCACGACCAACAGAATTTGCCCCCATATAAAGAACCTCCACCCAAAGCCTCGGCGGGTGACACACGTATGTCATATCTGATCGTCTATGATATTCGAAGGTTGGACAACGCGACGAGGCTCAGAACCAACAGGCGCCTGCGAAAGCTTGGGGCGCTCAGGTTGCAGCACTCGGTATGGGAGTCGAACAAGTTTGTCCACCTGCAAGCCTTGGTGATCTCCATAAAATCGGCTGGAGGCAAAGCGCTCATTTTGAAGAAGCAAGTCATCTACGAATGATACACGTATGTCATTTTTTGAGTGATACACGTGTGTCATGGCGAGTAAGTGAGCGGAGCTCCCTCAGCAGAATTTTCTCGGTCCTTTTGATTGAATCCCTCACAGCTTCGCTCATCTCAGCACCCAACTGCGCCCGCGCCGGCTGAATCCCCAGCAGCGCTACTTTCGCTCCCGTCTGTTCCCGGAGGTAGCCTGCCAGTATGGAGAGCGGCATTGTGTGGGTCGAGATGGACTGACCTGTAATCGCCTCCGGCTCGGCTAGGACGACTTGGCCTGGCTCGGCGCCGAAATCTGCTGCATCGATGAAAATCACGTGGGATGGCTTGAACCGCCTGAT
Source organism: Candidatus Hodarchaeaceae archaeon (assembly GCA_030016755.1). GTDB lineage: Archaea > Hadarchaeota > Hadarchaeia > Hadarchaeales > Hadarchaeaceae > JASEJC01. The sequence goes on from JASEJC010000031.1 coordinate 6,006, forward strand.
CTGCGAGGTGAAGTTCTCCGGCGCCACGCCACCCTCAATCAAAAGCACGTTAGGGGATTTCAGCCCCTCCCGCAGCCCCCGGACCGCCTCGATTCCAGCCGCGTCATCCCCCCGCATCTCGCTTCCGACCCCTACAACCGCCACCCGGGTCGCGCCCTTGAGGAAAGAAAATAGGTCAATCGACAAGCCCTCACCTCAGAAAGCTGTCCAAAATCAGGTCCTCGCGCTTCGCCCCAACTCGCCTCAGCGTTGCGAGCGCCCAGTCGATCCTGCCAACCTCGGCCAATGTGTGGGCGTCCGAGCCTATGCTGAGTTTCACCCCCTCGCGCAAGCACAGCGCAAAGAATTCATCCCCAGGCGCTTTGTACTTCATGTTGACCTCCATCGCGACACCGCGCGCGGCCGCCAGCCTCACGAAGTCTTCAATTTCCTCGCGCGAAAGATGGGGTAGCAGGTCGTGGTGGAGGAAGAAGGGGTGCGCGAAGACATTCACCTCCCGCTGTTCGATCGCCCTCGTCGCCCGCATGAGATAATCCCGCGCCATCTCCAGCCGGTCGTTGGTGCCTCTCAGATTATGGATAGCAACCATGAGGAGATCCAACTTTTTTGTGAATTCTTCCTCCACATCTATTCTCCCGCGCTCATCCACCACATTTGCCTCGATGCTGGCTAGGACTGGTATGCCTGCATCCTCGCGCGCGAGCTCGATGTCCTGAAGGATTAGATCGAGTTTTTCCCGTGGAGTCCCGACGCTTAACTCCGGCCCATGGTCCGTGAACGCGACCGCCTCGAGCCCGCGAGCCTCCGCTGCCTCGACCATCGCGGGGGGCGCGCTCGTGCCGTCCGAATAGGAAGTGTGCAGATGGAAATCAAATTTTGCTGGCATGTGGTTCAATAGATAAACTCAATAAGACCTGAAAAAGTTATTTACCAGAGATAAGAGGGACCACGATGTGTCTCGCCATCCCAGGTAAAGTGCTGAAGATAGAGAGACAGGCCGCGACCGTTGACTTCGGCGGGGTTCGGCGGGAGGTGAGGCTCGATCTCCTCAGGGACGTTCGCGAGGGCGACTATGTCTTGGTCCATGTGGGGTATGCCATCCAGACTTTAGATGAGGAGGCGGCCCGTGAGATACTGAAGTCCTGGGAAGAGGTGGCTCGGGGCGAAGTCGGTGCATGAGGTGGAGTTAGCGACGCGGGTACTAAACGCCCTGCGTCAAATCGCTGCGGAGCGTGGCGCACGTGTGGTGGAAGCCAACCTGCGGGTGGGGGAGATAAACGAACCCAGCTCCCTTCGGCTTTGGTTGAGGAAACTTGGAGGCGCCGAGTTCAATTCAACTAGATTTCAAATCACCCACATCCCCATCACGATTAGATGCAAGTGTGGATACGAAGGCACGGCCAAATCGATTGATACGCACTTGCCAGAACCGAGGCTCGGAATCGCCTGCCCAAAATGCGGCGGGCACGAACTATCGGTAACCACGGGGCAGGAACTGGAGATAGTGGATGTAAAGCTTGAGGAGGGGGCGCGCAAACGTCGGACGAAAAAATCTCGCTAGCTCACGGGGCTGGCGGCAAGGCCATGATGGAGCTGATCTCGAACCTATTTCTGAAGGAGCTGAAGTTGAAGACCGCGGGGGAGGTTGGGCTGGACGCGCTCGATGACGGGGCCACCATATCGATCGGGGACAAGACCCTGGTACTGACAACAGATTCCCACACAGTCAAGCCACTATTCTTCCCGGGCGGTGACATAGGCAGACTCGCTGTCGCTGGCACGGTAAATGACCTCGCGGTGATGGGGGCTCGCCCGCTCGCGATGTCCTGCGCGATCGTGGTGGAGGAGGGGTTCCCGACCGAAGACCTGAGGAAGATAACTCAATCTATCGACGCCACCGCGCGAGAAGCTGGCACCCCACTGATAACCGGCGATTTCAAGGTGATGGAGCGAGGTGCGCTTGACGGTGCGGTCATCACGACAACTGGAGTGGGGCTTGCCGAAACCCTGGTAACAGACCGTGGGCTCAAACCGGGAGATAAGATTATTATCACGGGGGACATCGGCGCCCACGGGATGACCATTTTAGCCCACCGCGAGGGAATTGCAGTGGATGTGGATCTTGGTTCGGATGTCGCTCCAATATGGGAAACTGTAGAGGCCGCCCTAAAAGTCGGGGGGGTAACCGCAATGAAAGATCCGACACGCGGGGGCATTGCGGCTGCCCTGAACGAGATGGCCTCGAAAGCGCGGGTGGGGATTGTGTTGATGGAGGCAGACATCCCGGTTTCGGAGGCTACTAGGTCTATAGGAGAAATGCTTGGCATAGACCCCTTCCAGATAACAAACGAGGGAAAAGCGATCATTTCAGCTGATTCGAAAAAGTGCGACGAGTTGCTAGCCGCTATCAGAAAAACCAAGTACGGGAAACATGCCTGCATCATAGGCGAGGTAGTCAAGAATCACCCTGGAGACGTTCTGCTTGAAACGGTGATAGGCGGAAGGCGCTTGCTAGAATCGCCAATTGGGGATCCAGCACCAAGGATTTGTTAGTTGACAACAGTAGACATGATGCTGTTCAAATAAACACCTCCGCCCAAGCTTTTAATCCACCTCCTCCGCCAG
>JASEJC010000032.1 GCA_030016755.1 Candidatus Hodarchaeaceae archaeon
GTTTTTCGACTATTTTTTTGAACTCCCTGTTTATTTTTTCATACATTGGCGCCCCTAACTGCTTTGTCATGCGGGTCCCCCCCCTTGATGTCAACCATTTTTGGTTCACATAATAATTTATTTGACCATTTTTGCTTAAAATAATCGATGTTGAGGTGGATTGAGGGCATGAAACGAAACATTTTGATCGGGATCCCCTTCATCATCGCGTTTTTGATTGGCTCGTGCATGGTCTTGGGTCCTCTTAAGGGGAAAATCCCTTCTCTCCTTGGGGTCAACCCGAGCGTACACATCATGATCATCCTGACGATTTCTCTCTATTTGTACTTCTCCCTCACAAAACCAAAAGTGGCGGAAAAAAGCGCCCGTGATTCACTCGGGGCCCTCGGAAATCTCGCGGTTTACATAGTGGCGGCCCTCTTCATAGCGGGGGCTGTGATAAACCTTCTGCCGTCCAAAACCATCGCCGCGTTCCTCGGAGAGCAAGCGGGGCTCATGGCGGTGCTCGTGGGAGTGGGCATAGGTTGCATCCTGCCAGCCTGCCCTTTCATCACCTATCCGATCGTAATGGGTGTTTACGCGGCTGGCGCAGGTCTCCCCGGGGTGATGGGTATGCTTTTCGGTTCGGGGACGGCCTTCGCCTGCGTTCTTTCCTGTGACCTCACGTATTTCAACTCGAAAATAATGGGCCTTAGGCTGCTGCTCACCATCTCGGCGGCGCTGGTCGCCGGATTTCTCGCATATCTTACTCTGACGGTCTTGGGGTGATAAAAATGGGGCATGTGAAAAAAATCATAGGGGGGAGCTGGAGCCACCGAATCGTGCTGATTGTGGCCATATGCATCTACCTTGGCACATTGATGATTAACCCCGAAGTAGCGAAGTCATCCGCCGAAATCAGCCTTAAAGAAATTCAGAAGCTGGCAATTCCGATCGTGATGGCAATGTTTTTGGGTGGGTTGGTGAAAAATTTGATAACTCGCGAGTCCGTTTCGAAGCTCTTCGGGACCTCGGAGCCGAGAGAGGTACTCACGGCGGGGGCAGTCGGTAGCATCCTCCCGCCGTGTCCATTCACCGCTTACCCCGTGATAAAGGGCTTCAAAGACACCGGCATGCGCTTTCCGGCTTTGATGACCATGTTAGTCACCTCCACCGTGGTCGAGGGGCCGCAGATTTTCGCCGGGATTGTGATTCTTGGTACGGCAATAGAGGGAGCTAGAATCCTGTTCGCCTTCCTAGCCTCATTAATTGTCGCATATATTTTCCTCATTTATACGCGCAGGCGAAGGCTCTCCACATCGCGCGGCTAGAATTTTTTGAGAGCTCCCGTTTTAGTAATATTTTTATTCATAAATGTAATACACCTTAGGGATTGTCATGTTACTTGAGTACATAATTAAAAAGATGACCAGAAAAAAGGTCGGAAATGTCAAGTTTTCTAGAAACATGCCGGAGATCCCAAATGGCAAGGATGAAATCGGCCTGTACATCCACATACCCTTTTGTAAGGTCCCGTGTCCATTCTGCGCTTACATCCGATATCCTTGGAACCCAAAGCTCGAGCGACCCTATGTTGGGGCCGTGAAGAAAGAGATAGACCTTTATCTGGAGAGGCTAGGCGACGTGAGAATAAACTCCATATACGTTGGCGGGGGCACCCCAACTATCATGCCCAGGGGCGTTGCTGATATCCTCAAGCACACCGAGGAAACTTTCGATGTGAGCAGCGATATAGGGGTCGAATCAAACCCCGATGATTTGAATGAAAAAACCCTTGAGCTGCTGCTTGACGCCGGCGTGAGCAAGCTTAGCATGGGAGTACAGTCCTTCAGCGATGAGATCCTAAAAGCGATAGGGAGGCGAAGCCACGACGCAAAACAGTCACTCCACGCGATAGAACTCGTCATGGACAACGGTGGGTTCGACACTTTCAGCATTGATTTGATGTTTTCCCTGCCGACCCAGACGCTCGCCGGTTTGAAAAAAGACCTCGAGATAACCATCGAAAAGGGCGTGCCTCAGGTCGCAACTTATCCCCTCCTCCTGTTCCCGTACTGCAAGATGTACCGCGATGAGAAAGAGGGGAAGCTGAGGCTGCCGGGTGAAAAGGCCGAGAAACAAATGTACGATACCATCGTGGACTCTTTCACCGAAGCTGACTACGAACCATGTTCGGTCTGGAGCTTTGTGAAGAAAGGGAGAGACAAGTACGGATCGGTCGAGCGCGACGAGTACATTGGGATAGGCGCAGGGGCGATAAGCTCCGTGAACCAGTATTTTTACGCCAACACCGCTTCGATCGAGGAATACATTCGAACGGTGGGGCAGGGGGACCTTCCCATAACGATTGGGGCGGAGTTCCAGCCTGAGGGCGTCGCGGCGAAATGGCTGTCGATATCTCTTTATGAGATGGAGTTCGACAAGCGCGAGTTCAAGAAGCGCTTCGGCATGGACGTCGACGAGAAATTCAAGTCATTCCTGCGCTGGCTCAAACTTTTTGGGATCATAAAAGTCGAAGGTGATCACGTCAGGGTCACGAGGAAGGGCATGTACCCCATTCACCTGATGACGAAAACCTTCCTCCTCACCTTCATAGCTAAGGCGTGCATCGCGTGCATGGAAAACCCAAAGCCAATCGTTACCAAGGAGCCGTCTAGAGCATCCGCCATTCTAAACAGGTACTGATCATGATGGGATTACCCATTTGAGGGATTGTCACCCTATTCAACCCGCTTGAGCACTTGCAGTTTTTTCAACCCCACCGCCTTTTTCACCTCTGGCTTTTTCGCCTCGTAGACGGACAGAAAGTTCATTCCCTCGAAGTCCCGCTGGATTTCCTTCAGCTCTTCCGGGGTCAGAGGTCTGATGGGGCTAGGTCTTAGTGGGGTGTTGATCTGGACTTCGTCGGGATCGATTGCTCGAGCAATTGCCGCGAGCTCCTGAGAAAAAGGTTTGTTTTCTGAAACAAACATAATCTCCAACGCGAACTTGCCTTTAAACTCCCTCCGAAATTTTTTCATTCCCTGAATGGTGTCCGCAAGCAGTAGTCCTTCATGGGGTTGGTTTATCCTCTTAAAAACCTCCTCGTTTGGAGCATCTAACTCCCCGATGACGATGTCCGCTTGGGTGAGGTCCATCCTCACCTCCTCCTTCACCATCAGAGAGGAATTTGTCAAAACGGCGATAGGGAGGCCTGAGATTTCCTTCGCAACTTTTATCGCTTCACCTAAATTCTGGGCTAGAGTCGGCTCTCCCGTCCCCGAAAAAGTCACAACATCTGCCTCGACTTTTTTCATAACTTTTTTGAGTTCTCGCGCTACCAGCACGGTGGGGACAAAGACCCTGCGCCTGGTTGCCAACTCCGTGGTCTTCCCCAACGAGCAATATACGCAGTCAAACGAGCACACTTTTCCTTTCTCTTGACATATCAAATCTACCCCCAAGGATCTCCCCAGCCGCCAGGATGAAACAGGGCCATACATCGTTATCATGTCGTTTTTCACGCTACTTCACCAATTTGGGTGCCACTCAGGCAAGCGATCTGAACGCTGTGTGAACGCCGGCCCGTAAGCCGTTTTCGTCATACGGCAATGCTTTCTTTCACTACATCGATAACCTTTTCTCCAACCTTCGCCACGATTTTGCGGATTCGATTCTGTTCAAGGATCACCGATGCCCCAGGGCCGAACTCGCTCGCTACCACCGTGTCCACTTTCATGTCCACAAACATCTGGACTACTGTTCGCCCTCGCCCATGAGTGTACGAAGCAGCCGGATTTGCGATGGTTTTCACGTCCTTGATCTGTTCGCCCGCGAGTTCCACGATGGTGTAGGTCTTAGCCATACCGAAAAACGCCGATACCTTGTCCTCCAAGCCCTTGAACCCGTCCGTGGCGATTGCGACCCTACTCCCGCTCAACCCATCACATCTTGGACGAGGAGCTTAGTCCTCTTTCTCGATCTGGGTTCCCCTAAGCTCCCTTATCCGGGCCTCGACGCCCTCTAGCTCCTGCTTGAGGTCTTTCGCGTAGGCCTCGAGATCCACGAGTTCGGTGGCGGGCGTAGGCTTAACGGGATAAGGGCGCGAGGCGTAGAGCCACCAGCATCGCCCCCGACCGTAGAGCCACCCTGGACGCTCCCAAGGAGGCAGGTAACTGAAGGGACCCCTGCCTGGCCACGGACCTCGCCAATCTCTTCCTCTCCAACCCCACATTCGTTATCGCCTCTATTTTGTGCTATTACACGATATATATTTGTGCTATTGCACATAAAAGCTTTTCGGTGCATTTCTGACCTAAAACGTGACTACATCTCCGGTTCTAAGATGTCTACACCTCTCACCAAATGAATTGATTAATCTCACGATTGCCTTCTTTCCAGTACAGTGGCATGGCATGACAGCTTTCACACTAGATTTCTGGAGCTCCTCGAGGGTCGCTTTTATCCTTCCCGCGCCTGCGCAAGTTAGGTGAAACCCACCAACAATCGCATACACGCAGCTTGAACCCGCCATCCTTTGCGCCTGCTTGACCGTGTTTATTAACCCCGCGTGAGCGCAACCAGTGACAACCACAAGCCCTTTTCCCTTGACCCTTACGAAAAGAGCCTGATCATCCGACATGTAATCATCTACGAGCTTGCCCCTTTTCATGGTTTTAAACCCTTTGACCTCTTCCAATGGACTGGCTCTTTCAATCTCCCCACTCACAAGAACTCCGGGCGCTGTGGAAGTCGGCCCCCGTTTTAGAGTTAGGATGCCGCTTGATTTCTCCAACTCTGAAACCTGAAAAGGGATGCCGGCCTTTTTGAGACGCTTCTTCCTCCCCGCAAATTTCGGCTCAAGGGCCTCCAGGTGGGCCATCACATGCACTCTTTTGCCGATGTGTTTTAGGACGCCCGAGCCCACCGGTATGGTCGTAATGTCCGTGGCTCAGCAAAATAGAATCCACCTTCCTCAAATCGATGTTGAGCTTCCGAGCGTTTTGTAAGACGACATCGGCGGACGGCCCGGTGTCCAGCAGCAGATTAGTTGTGTGTCTGTCACCCTTCAATTCGATGAAGAAAGACAACCCGTGCTTGGCGGTGAGTTCAGGTCTGATTGGGTTCCGCGAATCTTCGACCAAAACCGTGAGCCGCATCCTATCTATTTGACTCAAGTGCCCGACCCCTCTGGGGGTGACGGGGGCTCAGGCGTAACAACAAGTGGGCGGCGTTCAACTAGCATGCGAGCGACCTTCTCCCTAGCGCTCTCCAAACAACGCCATATAGTTCCCCGCGAGATTTTCATCCTCTTGGCAGCGTCTTCCTGGTTCAGCCCCTCAATGTAGGCAAGGCGAAATGCCTCGTACTCATCGTAGGTCATGTAAATCGGCTCGCCCGGGGGGATTGCCGGCCCACCAGGAGCAGACGGCATAAATGTTATGGGGCCAGGCCTGAAGCCCAAGAACCGGGGTTTCATCGGCCTCCCCGGCCCCCCCCGCCGACCGCGACGCCACCGGTACACTCCAGCACCCACGATTAAGTGGTATTGCACATTATTAGTTCTTTCCTACGCTAGGGTCAGCAGCCTGAAGGCGATGCCACCTAGCAGGAGGGCGAACGCTATCTCGAACACCGTGATGTAGGCTGCCTTCTTCCACCCCAGCTCCTTTACCAGAGCTGCTATGGTTGCAATGCAGGGGATGTAGTACATCACGACTATCGCGAAGACGATCATCTGGGTTGGGGTCAGAACCGCCCCGAAATTTGCCGTGCCCATGAGGGTCGCGAGCATGACTAGCGTGAGTTCCTTCCTGAGAACTCCAAAGATGAGCAGGGCTCCAGCTATCGCGGGTAGCCCAAGCCATCCAACCGTGATGGGGCTCATGGCATTCCCAATCGGCTCCAGCAAGCCCCCGACCTTTAGCCCGGTGAGTACGACGCTGCCGATGATTATCAGCGGGAACGCGATGTAGGCAAAGTCCTTCACCCTCATCCAAGTCTCCTTCAGTACCGTACGCGCGTGCGGTTTCCGATAAGGTGGCATCTCCATGATCAGGCCCATGGGTTCGCCTGGCAGGACTTTGAACGCGATCCTCCCCAAGATGAAAATTATCACCAAATTGAGCAAGTATAATGCCAGCGCCCAATGAATCCCCACAAAGGCTCCGACTAAACCTAGGACCACGACCGTCACGGCGGCGCACGGTACCAGCGTTACGACGAACGCGGCAATCGTTCGCTCGCGCTCGGTCTCCATTATTCTACAGCCCAAGCATGCGGGGACGTTACAGCCGTAGCCCAGTATAAACGGGATGAAGGCCTTGCCGTGAATTCCCATCTTGTGCATGAGGCTGTCCATCATGAACGCGGCGCGGGGTAGATATCCCGAGTCCTCCAAAAGGGTTAGGATTAGATAGAAAGGCAGGATGAAAGGAAGCACTATGGCGATCCCGGCTATCAATCCGCCTAGGAGCCCCTCCCCAATTAACTCCCCTGCTCCACCTCCAAACGCGCCTCGAACTGGCTCCATCGCGTCTTCAAAAAATCTGCTTAGGTAGCCGCCGACGGTAAAAACCGCGAGCAGTGTTAAAAATATGATACCGATTAGTATTGGGTAGCCCATGAGTGGGTGGGTCGCTACCATGTCCAGCCTCTCCGTGAGGGTCGGTCCCTTGGGCGGTGTAATTCGCTGGCTTCCCCTTGCAATCTTGTTCGCGATATCGTAGCGCTCTGAGGTCATTATAGTCGGACATGGTTCGCCGTGAATCCTTTCCAAGTCCCTACAGTATTTTTCTGCGCTGGAAATTATTCTCGGATCGATTTCGCCGACGATTTTTCTTATCTCCTCGTCGCCTTCGAGGAGTTTTATCGCGACCCATCTCGGCGGGTACTTGATAGGGATATTTTCCACGAGTTTTGTTACCTTGCGAATTCTTTCTTCTATCTCCCTGCCGTACCTGAGCGGCTTCGCTGGCTTTTTGGCCCTCGCGACTTTCAAGGCCTTGCCCAACAACTTGCTCAAGCCAACTCCTTTTGTCGCAACAGTTGGAACCACAGGCACACCGAGTGATTCTTGGAGCTTGGGAACGTCGATCGTTATCCCCTTCCCCTCCGCCACGTCCATCTGATTCAGCGCAACGATCATCGGCGTCTCCAGCTCAATCAGCTGCAGGGTGAAAAAGAGGTTTCTCTCGAGCGCCGAGGCGTCGACGACATTTATAACGAGGTCGGGTTTCTCAATCGCGATGTACTCCCGGGAGATCAGTTCTTCAATCGAGAATGCTGAGAGTGAATAGATGCCAGGCAGGTCGAGGATGTCTATCGTGTGGCCCCTGAAATGGAGTGTCCCCTCAGCCTTTTCAACGGTCTTGCCGGGCCAGTTCCCGATGTGCTGGTGTAGCCCGGTTAGATAATTGAAGATGACCGATTTCCCGACGTTTGCATTGCCAGCTAGGGCTATCCTTATGAGCTTTTTCTCGGCCGCCGACATATTATCTGGTCCTTACAAAAATTTTGGACGCCAAGCCACGTCCTATCGCCAGCGTCGTACCCCTCACACGGACCATGAGCGGGCCGTGGAATATCGCAGACTTGACGACCATTACCTCCGTGCCTGGCGTCAGTCCGAGGTCGGCAAGCCTCTGCGAAGCCCCTCGCCCGCCCGAGATGTGTGATATGATGCCTTTCCGGCCGTCCAAGAGGCTGGTTATCGGCGTGACATCCCTCGGGATTCCCGGAGGCAGGGGTCTCTCGCTCTCGACTCTTTGATATATGGCCTGTTCCAGATCATCAGAGATGTGATGTTCAAGCTCGCAGGCATTTTTGTGAACCCTGGATTTCGGCAAGCCCATGGTGTTCAAAAACTTCTGCATCACGCGGTGTTTTCTCAGGATTTTTTTCCCGATTTTTTCCCCTTTTGGTGTCAGGGTGACTCCATGATAGGGAGTATATTTTAAGTACCCCTGCTTGGCCAATTTTTTCAACATCTGGGTCGCGCTAGCGGGCGCCACCTTGAGCTCCTTAGCTACGCTTGTAGTAGTAGCGGCTTCTCCTTGCTCCCTCAGGCGGAAAATCGCCTCCAGATACTCTTCGATACTTTCGGTAATCATCGCCCAAAATTTAGGTATACCTAAATTATAAATATTTTGGTCAGCCTAAATTTTGAATGTTTCAACGACTCTTTCTAGCTCTTGCTTTAATCTATCCAATCCCTCGGCATCGTTGCGCACCATCACGAGTGGCGCTGGGGCCTCCCGCTTAAGCTCCGCCTCTGATTTCAGGTAAAGCTCCTCGTAGTCATCAAATTTATAGTAGCGCTCCATGATGTCGCTGGGTGCGATGTGTTCGTTGGGGGTCTTTCCGCGGGCCTCCTTGAACCTGCGGACGTTTCGCTCCACGCAGACATCGTAGGGGCAATATATGTATAGGAGCAGTGAACGCCCCAGCACTTCCCTATCAAAGTTCTCCAGCGCCTTGGCGTAACGATCTCGGGCGAACTCCACGAAGATTATTTTCCCAGGCCGCTCGAGTTTCTTTAGCTTGCGATT
>JASEJC010000033.1 GCA_030016755.1 Candidatus Hodarchaeaceae archaeon
TTATATTTATAACAAGTGAGCCACATGAAAATTCACCAAATCGGTGGGCTGGGCCCTGACTCCAACATCTATCTGATCATTGACGAAATCATCACGCTTATCGACGCGGGCACAGGGCAGAACTTCAAAAACGTCAAGCACAACCTCAGCAAATTTAACCTAAAACCAAGCGACGTCGGGCTCCTCATCAACACCCACTGCCACTTCGATCACACGGGAGGCGACTGGGATTTCGTGGCTGCGGGCTGCGAGGTGGCGATCCACGAGTTCGAGGCCGGGCTGCTCCGAGATGGCGAACAGACCATCACGATGGCTGGGAGCTTCGGCAGGCGGCTCGAGCCGGTTGAGGTGGCGCGCGAGCTCCGCGAGGGCGACAGGGTCAAACTCGGCGAACTCACGCTTCAAGTAGTACACACCCCAGGCCATACCCAAGGAAGCATAAGCCTCTACGAGCACAAGCGGGGGATTCTATTTTCAGGTGACACGGTTTTCTGTGATGGGGTTGGGCGAACTGACCTGCCGACGAGCAACGCCAAGGCATTGGCTCGTTCGCTGAGAAAATTGTCGGCACTTGATGTGGAGAGCTTGTATCCTGGGCACGGCCCATTCGTCGAGAGGGGTGGGCACAGGTGTATTTTGGAGGCAATTGGGCTCGTGAGTTAGGCGCCGGGTAATAGCTCAAATACTCAGCTGGTTAAGTTCTACCGATTTCAATGCGGGCGCGTGATATCTTGAACAAACTCAAATGGAGCGGTGGAGGTATCCAAGACGCAAGGGTCACGATTTTGCACAGGGGGGCTCCGGGAGACAAGCGCATCATCGCTGGCGAGGACATCCTCGAGCTCGGGCGCGGCTTCATGCGGGTGGTTTCGCCAAAAGGGGAGGTGGAGATTCCCTACCACCGAATCTTACGGATCGAGTTGGGTGATCAGGTGCTCTGGGAGAAGCGGGGTTGAAGAATGGAGTTCTTATTAGCGCTACTCGTGCTCCTCTTGTACGCGAAGGTGTTTGGAGAGCTGCTGCACCACATTGGTTTCTCACCCATAATAGGAGAAGTTGCGGCTGGCATCCTTCTGGGCCCAGCGCTTTTGGGATTGGTTACGACGAGCGACGCCATTTACGGGGTAGCCATGTTGGGCTTGGTCGTGCTGATGTTAGTCACTGGCATGAATTCACGTTTTGACCTTCTCATGAAAGTCAAATTCAAGGCATTTATGATTGCAGTGAGCGGCGTGGCGGTGTCATTTGTGCTAGGGTTCGGGGTGGCCTATGCTTGGACCCAGCAGCTTCTGCCGAGTCTGTTTGTCGCTGCGGCGCTCAGTAACACGGCAACGGAGATAACTGTCAGAGTTACGGAGCGCAGTCGCCACAGGGATGTGGTCGTGGGTGCGGCGCTCATCGATGATGTCTTAGCGGTCTATATTTTGGGTATCCTCTCCACAGCCACCATCAAACAAACTTTGGGGCAACCCCTCGACTTCAGTGTAATCCTGTGGGCGACTCTAGGTATAATCGCGTTCTTTGTCCTTGTAGGTTATCTCTCTCGCGAGCTGATCATAAAGCGCAATATCATGCGGAATCTCTGGAAGTTCGAGGCACGCGGCATTCCTCTTGCATTTGCGATATGTCTTGCGCTTGCGTTAGCCGTCATCGCCCAGTACATAGGACTTCACGCAGTCATAGGTGCTTACATGGCCGGTTTGTTTATCGGGAGGCTGCGCGAGCGTCCGACGGTCACGCTTCAAAGCAGGATCCGTCTTAACAAGATGCTCGATAGTATCACGAACTCGTTGCAATCGATCCTGACCCCGATGTTTTTCGTCTTCGTTGGCCTTTCATTCGGCATAAATCCCGCCACGAGGGAACTGCTCAGCTTGGGCCAGGTGAACGTCATCGTACTTCTTGCGCTCATCGGTGCGGCGTTCGCGGGCAAGCTCATAGGGTGTGGCGCTGGCGCTGCAGCGGTTGGTTATAGAAAGAGGGACCTAGCCGAAATAGGGACGGCAATGTGTGCTCGGGGTTCTCTCGAGTTGGCGGTGCTTCAGTTCGGTTTGTTGAGTGGTGTGGTTGGGTCTGAACTCTTCGCGGTGATGGTGGTCACGACACTTTCGACTACGCTGCTCACCCCTGTGATATTCAAATATGTGTCAAAAACCTGAGGGATGAAGATTGATTGAGTTCATTCTAGCCTCAATTGTTGGCCTTCTATTAATCGCTAAGGCGGGCGATGTGTTCGTCGACTCGGCGTGCAGGGTTGCCCGTTCAATTGGCGTTCCTCAGGCGACAATCGCGCTCACGCTTGTGGCTTTTGCCACTTCGGCCCCGGAGTTCTTCACCGCCATCATAGCCGCCGGGGCAGGCAATACCGGAATCCCGTATGGGGATGTGGTCGGCTCGAACATCGTGAACATCACCCCGATTCTAGCGCTTGCGGTGGTCTTCGGCATGGCCAGAGTTGATCGAGGGCAGCTCGGCGAGGGGGTCATCATGCTGGCCGTTGGTGGGACGCTCGCGGCGATGGCGCTCAACGGGGTGATTGGGCCAATAGAGGGCTTACTCCTGTTGGCGATTTTTGTGCTCTTCTTGAGATTTGTGGTAAAGCGAGAAAGGATGAGAAGAAAAAGCACGAAACAAAATACAACCTATAAACAGGAAAGGCTATCCAAACTACTTCTGTTGTTTGTCATCGGCACCGCGGGCGTGATTGTAGGGAGCTGGCTGTTGATATTTGGGGGAGCAGGGATTGCCAGAACTGTTTTGGTGGCTGCGGGACTAACGCTCATAGAGGCAGAGGCGGCCGTTGGTTTTACGATTATCGCCATTGGGACATCAATCCCGGAGCTGGCGACAATCGTGATCTCGATTAGGAAGAAATTGCCAGAGATATCGGTTGGCACCATCGTGGGCTCGTGCACTTTCAACGCAGCGTTCATCACCGGCTGCGCGGCTCTGATAAGACCATTGGCGGTGGACTCCCAAGCGCTCTGGTTCAGCACCCCTATGATGCTGGCCGTGATGGCGCTGCTGGTTGGGTTCATGTGGGGTAGGCGGAGGTTGACGCGCGGCCAAGGGATAGCGTTGTTTGTATTCTACGCAGCTTATCTCGCTGGGCTCGTTTTCCTCTACGGCCCCGGTCGTGGTACACTGCCGTGAAGTTTTCCCCTTATAAATGACCGCCACCCAAAGGTATGACGGGAAGGGTGTCGAGCGGCGTGGCAGCGTCGGACGTTATCCGGTCGATGATGCGTGCCGGGTTCCCCCACGATGAAATTTACGATGTACTCACGGGCATAGGTCTACCGGGCGAGCAAGTGCAGCTCCTCATCGACCGCGTGGCGGCAGAGTTCCACGAAGCTAAACTAGAGCCGCACCCCTCACGGCTGGCCACCGAGGTCGAGAAGGTATTTCGAGGGGAGATTGAAGACCTGCAACACATGATGCTCACACAGATGGACTCGCTAACGCGCCAGCTGGAACTCGTTAAGACAGAACTCGAGAAGCTTGGTAGGCGCGTGGTCGAGTTGCAGTCAGCTATTAAAATGTCGCAGCATAAGAAGGTCCCTGAACTAAAGCGCTTGGAGAAGTCAGCTCGATGATATGGTGAACGGCCTTAGGCTGATGACCACCACATTTATACCGTAGGGTTTCTCGGGCATCCCCCAGCGGTAGGCGAGCGGCTTGTGGAAGTAACCGGCCCCGTGGACCAGCGGCAGCGTTGGGTTGTCGAAGTCGAAGATTTCCTCGATTGGCCCGGGCTCAAGCTCGAGCGTGGTCTCCCACTGCCCCCACCACAGCACCACCCCTATAAACCAGAGCGGGATGGGCGTCGCTGTGGGGGAGTGGAACCAGCCGGCCGGGTCCCTCCGTGTGTGGGTCACGTTTTTGACATCGAAGTCGTGGAAGACCGGGAGCCCAGGTGACGGTTGGACGGGGGCGGGGGGCAGGAGCTCGTAAAACTCCTCGCGATCGATTGTGAACTCTGGCGGGCTTGCCCCCAGTCTCGAGCTCAGTCCCCCGTCGATCTCGAATTCTTGGAGTTCGTCAGGTGCTGGCTCGAACTGCCGAGAAAGATTTTTCATCTTATTTAAGTTGTTTTTTGCCTCCCCTAGGATTAGCCTGAGTACTCCGATTGTCCCCCCAGTTTTATCATCGAGGTAAACGGGCATCCTCTCTTCAGCGGTTTCCGGGGGGTCTCCGCCGTAGGTCGTGAATGTGACAAATCGCTTTGGTGCCGGTTCGGAGAGCAAGTCATCAATCGAGCCCCCAATCTGCGCAAGAAGCCCATCCAAGCGGTTTTTCAGCCCTTCACTAAAGTGAGCCAGGGCATCGTTCACCGCTCCTTCTAACTCGAGGAGCTTTGCTGAAACTCCCTCCACCCCCCACCCCACCTGCTCCTGTAAAGAGGGATAGTCCTCGTCGAGCATCCGCGAGGTGAGGCTTTGGTGCAGGGCGGCCATCATTACGTTACCGGGCGCAGAGCCACCGACGAACTCTAGTAACTGGCGGAACTGTCCATCAACCTCAGAAATTTTGCTCCGCGCTTCCGCGAGGCTCGTGCCCGCGTTTAGGAGCATACCCTTGATGTTCTCCAAGCGCCCGCCAGCATTTTCAAGATTGTCGGGAAGCTCAACCGCAGCGTTTCTCGCGAGCCTAGCGTATTCTTTTGTTTCACTCAAAAAGGCAGACGCGCTCTCAACTGCGCCAAGAGCACGGTCGATATAACCATTCATGCTTTCCACGTCTGCGGTGGAGATGGGCGTGATAACAACAGTGGGGTTATTCAGCTCGGAGAGCAGGTCGTTTGCCCCGCCCCCGCCTGCGGCATCGATCAACCCCTGTGCGGCCGCCCAGTAGTCGGAGGAGCCGAAGGTGTTGAGCTCGTGAATTGCCCAAGCCGCCTCGAAGAACGCTCGGCTGCGGGAAGTTTCGAGCTTTACCTCACCAGATACCCATGCCCCAGCCCAGGCCGAGACGTATTCCATTATCTGCCACAAAGCCATGATATCGCCGCGCCTTTCGACGAACTCACCCATGCGCTCTTGAAGCAGGAAGTAGCGTGAGTCGATAAATGTTTCAATCTCCTCGAGGGAAAGCGCGAGCGTGAGGCTGTTGTCCCGGGAGCAGAGCTTTATCCGGGCCCCCTCAGGTAGCCCCACCTGCACCAGCGCATACCCACCCCCAGCGTCCGCAAGATTAAGGGTTGGCCACGGGTTTGAGTTGGGTATCTCGAGCTCGACGCGTGGGTCGTGCTTGGTGTATGCTGGCCCCAATTCTGCCACGCGCTCGGCAAAATACATTGTCGCGAGCTGCTCGATGGCACGCTCCCGGGCGGAATCGTCGTAGTCGTCTGCTTGCTTGCACACCTCCCAGAGCGCCCGGTAGATGGAGTACTTCGCGGCGGCTCTGAGGTCGCCCTGAATATCTGCAGCGAGGGTCAGGAGAGCAGAGCTTGAGATGTCGTCCACGGTGCCCATCGAGCGCTGGTGCCGCGACCACGCTGCATGGCTTACCATCCCGAGAACCAGCAACACTATCAGCGCCCCCGCAGCGCTGAACGGCATGAACCCGCGTTCCCTCATCTCGACCACAGCTCCAAACTCACCTCGATGACTGGGTCCGCCAACTCCAGCCCAAGGAAGCTGGTGCCGAACGCCTCCTCGACGCGCTGTATCAGTTCTTCTTTGGGTGCGGGCAGAGAGAGCATCACACTCTCGCAACAAAGTTGGGCCCTAGCTCGGGTCAGATCCTCTATTTCGGTTTCAAAGTAAACCCGCGCGAATTGGAAGTCGATGGGTTCGGTCCTTGCGCGCAGGCGGTAGCTGAAGCGCCCGCCAATCATCCGATCGAGCGCGGACTTGAGAAAACTCCTTAGTTCGTCATCCATTCCCTGATTTTGCCGCATGAAAGTTAGGCCGGTTCCCTCCGCGTCCACACGCAGGTTGAGCAGGGCGTCCTCGGCCAGCAACTGCGCGAGGGTTTTATGGTGCAGCTGCCGTTTGGCCGAATCCCCGACCACAGGCAAGTCCAGTTCGAATCCGAATGCGCCCAGCGTATACTCAAAACCTCCGAACTGGTCGGCTGTCGAGTGCTGGAACGACAGCAGGGTGCTCTGCGCGAAGCTGGCGGCGTACCGTGTGCTCTCGGCCCTCGGGTCGACTAGGCTCGCGCCCGCCAGCAACAGGATGGCGGTGGAGATCAGAAGGGCGAAGACAAGTATGTCGGCGATGTATCCAAACCCTCTTTCTTCCACCTCAACCCCTCCAGACCTGAACCGAGAGTTCACAGCCCCTTGCTGACCCTTGGTTTTGAACGACGGCGACTGGCAAGCTGACCCCAACAGGCGGTGAGAAATATTGTTCTAGCGGATTGAATTCTGGTCCGTGAGCGAAGAGGAGTTCTCCATCGAGGGCCCTGACCTCTACCCGCAGGTTTACCCCTTGTAGGGCCAAAAGCCGGGAATAGTTTTCAAGCCGCTCGTGCGAGAGCTCCAGCAACGCAGGTGGGTCGTTTTGTCCCGTGAGCAATTGGTTTTTGACTCGTTCAGCAATGTCGAGTGCGAGGCCGAAGTCCTCGAATGCATTTCGCCGCTCTGCGTAAACATGATATGAATGAGCCAGCGCAGCGATGAACACCGCGGCGAGACCGACGACGACAAGGACAGAAAACAAATCTTCGCCGACCGAAAGCACCATCTATACCAACTCCAGCTGGATAGCACCAGCTTTTACGAGGCGGATTTCTCGCGGGTTTTTCGCCGTGAGCGTGAACTCGCCGCCGTTTACCTTGCTTGAGAGCATAAGCACACGTTCGACTTCGGTTTCAGCGATAACGCGCACGCTGACCACCTGCACCCCACCGTTTCGCTCACCTGTCATCACCACCTCAAATTGTTGCGCGACCGATGGCAGCTTACGTAACATCTCAGTTTCGCCCGGCAGAGCGTCGGCGGCATTGATTGCACCAGCGATGGCATCCGCGACCTGACTTAGCTCCTCCCGCTCAGCGAGGCGTCCGAGGCTCGAGTGCATCGAGAGAGCGACCCCGAGGAAGGCCAAAGCTGCGAGCGCGACCCCGATTTTGCATATGAGGAAGCTAGCCAGCAACCCGCGGTCGTTCACCTCAGACCCTCCGCACCTCCAAGAAGCACCCCCCACTCGCCCCGCGTTTGAGCTCGATGAGGTAGTTGCCGCTGTTCAACTCTGATTCTGGCGCCGAGACGGGCAAGGGCAGGACATCGCTCCTCACGAGTTCCCCATCCAGCATGAGTTGTACGAGTTCTCCGTCAACGATAATCTCGCCTCCGCCCAGCTCCAGTTCGACAAGCTGGATGCTGCCCACCCCCCCAGCACCGAGCATCCGGGCCCGTTCGACGAAGTGGTTGAAGCTATCGATCGCCCGCTGTCGTCCGCTGAGCCTCTGGGCTTGGTCGAGGCAGGCGGCCCCTATCGCCAGCGTGCTCGCCCCCAGCACGGCGCCGAGCATCAGCGCTACCGATAGGGACTCGACACCCCAAGCCTCGCGCTGCATGGGCCCACTACCCCACCGCGACCTGCCCTTCCCACGGGATGTAGCCGTTGCGCGTCACCTGCACGGTCGTCACGACGACATCTGCGCCGTTCAGTGGGATGGTGAATGTGTACTGGTTCGAGCTGGTTCCCAATGTTTTCGCATCCATGCCGCCCGGGTATTTCACCACGATGGTCGCACCACCGAGGGGATCACCGCTTGCGGCGTCGTAAACTTTCACGGTCAGGCGGTTGCTCGAGGTCGTGAATCGCACATCCATGTCCTTTAGCACCATTCGCTCTGCCGTCCCGACGAACTGCATCAGCACGCCCATCGTCATCGTGCCGATCACCAGGGCCATCACGAGCTTTATCGGGACACCCATCAGCTGTCCTTTTTCTTCCATCTTTCCCGCCGAGGCTTTGGGTGGAGGTTCTTTATAAGGGAGCAACTATGTTGAATTTTCGCTGGTTCCACTTCCACTTTGACTTCGCGTCCGGGTTTGATTCATAATTCACCCATCGAAAGTTTTATCTACAATTCCGTACAAACAAAATTTGGTTGACGGCTTGGTAGGTTAATCTGCCCGGGTGGCGAAAGCTGCTCGGGCGGTTTTTTGTTTAGTAGCGTTTATTTAGTTGGGGAGCAGCACGGCCGCTACGCCCTGTCACGTGGCACGCCAGGGCTGGGACCCGAACCCAGATCACCAAGTCACCGCCCACAGGAGGCGGTCACCGCTTCAGCGGCTGACGGCTTGGTAGGTTACCTGTTACCCTACCCTAGCGAGCCGTGCTACCCCCAAGCCTTTGCGAGGAGGTTCTTTATAAGGAAACAAATTTTGGATTAAGTGGTGAGATGTCGGGGGCCTGCTACGTTTACCTGCTGCGGAGCC
>JASEJC010000034.1 GCA_030016755.1 Candidatus Hodarchaeaceae archaeon
CTGTTTCTTTCGCTTCGATATGGCAACCGGGGGTTTCCACCTCATCTGTTGTGGTAGGTGGAAACCGGGGAGTTCCCACCCCTTGTTCTCCCCTTTTAAACAACCTCCACCCAAAGGCTTGGCGGGAACTGCACGAAGGCACGGCATGATGGTCTGTGCGAGTACATCAGCAGGGCGGCGAGGGCCGAGCTCGTGTTGCTGCTTTTGAGAGGAATGGGCTCGACGAGGAGACTTGCGAGAAGGATCGGCGTTTCGCACGCGGCTGTGCGCAAATGGCTGCGCCCCGGCGATGCACATCCCTCAAACATCAACCTCCGTAAGATCATCGAACTCGCGGTTGAATTTGACGGCACCACAGCATCTAAAATCCTGAGGAGGGATTTGCGGGCTCACAAAACATCATTCGAACGTTTCAGGGCGGCGCTTGAATGGTAACTGGGGAGTTTCCATGTGGAAACTGGGGGGTTGCCACTGTTTTTTCATCATATCTGGTGCAGCTAGCGCATCCAGAAACTAAATACGAACCAAGTGGGGGTTATAGCTGGAGCGTAATTTGATGCCCCGGGGTAAGCTGGAATTTGGCTTGTACGGCCGGGACGGTCAGCTTGAGCCGCGGCGTTACTCGTCAGGGAAGACTCAAATCGATCTGATCGAGGAAATCATCGAGGCCTTCCGCGGGAACGATATCGTGTTCCTCAGGGGGACGGTTGGGAGTGGAAAATCGGCTGTCGGGTTGAGGACCATCCTCGAGTTCGGGCGGGGAATCGTCTCGGTCCCAACAAAGGTCCTCTCCGACCAATACGCTGCCAGCTACGAGGGGGACAAGTATTTCCTGAAGGACGATGGCAAAAGGGCCGAGATAGGGATATTGAAGGGACGCAGGAACTTCCGCTGCCCATACCAGGCGGGGAGGGGGAGGGAGATCTCCTGCGACAACAGAGCCCTCCCGTGCAAGAGGCCCGTCGACTGGAAGCACGGGGAAAAGAGGATCGACGCCCTACGGGAGTGCCCTTGCTGGGGGTTCATCTTCCCGAGCGGCTTGGCGGATTCGATAAAGGGCGCGCGGAAGGTGCAGTACGAGGGGATAAAAGGGAAGTGGACTTGGTGCATGAAAGGCGAGTGCCCCTACTGGAAGCAGTTCCAAGCATACGTTTCCTCGGACGCCATCGTGATGAACTCCGCGAAGTGGGCCGCAGAGCTCAGCGTTGGGAGGCTTCCGGAAGTCCCAATCACTGTTGTTGATGAAGCAGACCACTGGCTTGACTCGCTCGCGGTGAAGGTTTCGGTGACCGAGCGAACGATCAGCTGGTTGCAGGAGGAAGTCAGGCGGAGCATTGAGTCAAGCGGGCTGGATGAGGATTCTGAGCTGGAAGACAGGGGTGAGGTGCTTCGCGACTTGTGGTCCGATGCCATCTCCGGAAAGGGGGATCCTTTAAAGCTGGCAGAATACTTGGTCGAACTGCTCGACGAGATCGATGAGACCTCTGGGGAACTGTACTGGAAACTGATGTCTGTGCTGGAACACAAGGGTCACGTGGAGTGGGATATCCAGGAGAAAGGAATCGCTTACTTCGTCCCAGACCCCAAAATCGTTTTTCAGGGAATTCGCGACAAGATGGGGTGCAAGTGGCTTCTGATGAGCGCAACCGTCCAAGACAAGGTAGTTCTGAAGGATATCTTCGGGATAGAGCCAACTCTTGTGGAGGGCGAGACTAGGTTCCCGGGCAAACTTCTCCAGAGGAGGCTCGGCTCCGAGGAGGTCATCAATTATCGAAAATGGGCGGATGACAGCTTCAAGCGGAAGTACTGGGCCGCCCTGCGCAAGATCATGCGGAGGGCCAAGCGTCCAAGTTTCATACCAGTTCATGCCCACGCATACCTCCCTCCGAGGTTGAGGGAAGAGGTAAGGAAAAGCGGTGATGCCTATAACCAAGGGGGCATCATGTTCACCACCAAGATGGACAGGGGGGCCGACCTCAAGGGCATCAAGAGCATCATCCTCCTGAAGTTTCCGTACCCCGCCCGTGAGGACCCACTGTTGAAGGGGATGGAGCGCCGCCTGGGTTCGGAGGCTTTCCGGCGTTACTACAGGGACATCGCTGGGCGGGAGTTCGTCCAGCAGATCGGGAGGGTGCTGCGCACGGAGGACGACGTGGCGGAGTTCTGGAGCCTGGATAACATGTGCCACGTGCAGCTGAGGCGGTTGTGGAAGGGCTCGGTGTCTAGTCAGCAAAGCCTTAAGTAGTTAATTAAAAATTAATTAATAGTGAAAAAAATGAAGTTGAAAAGCGGCAACGTGACGACCATCTCGGTCCCGAAAGAGCTCAAGCGAAAGCTGGATGGGCTGAAGGGCGACAGGACCTACACAGAGTTCCTCGAGGGGTTGCTACAGGTCTTCTCCCCGGAGGTCATCGAGGAGCTGGACCTCCTGAGGCGGCCGGGGGAGGGCTATGGAGATGTTATATTGGGCATCCTGAGGGCCAAGCGCAGGGACCCAGGTGAGCTTGAAGGATTCCTCTATCAAGCAAGACTTTTTAGGAAAACCGGGAGGGTTCGTGTCGTGAGGAAGGGTTCCGAGAGGGAAATCGTTGTTCAGTCGATGAGGTGAAACTTTGGTCGGCGATGAAGCGTTTCGCTTGGCGGCCGAGGTCCAGAGGAGAGTAAAAGTCGCAATAACGGGCGGGGCGGCGGTCCAGCTTCTGACGCGGGGGCAGTTCATGACGATGGATGTCGACTTGGTGCTGGTCGACGGTGAGAGGGAGGAGATAGTGGAGAAAACGTTGTGGAAGCTTGGGTTCATAAGGCGGGGGGCCTACTGGCTTGACAAAACGGGCGAGAACCTCTTCCAAATCGTTGGGCCGTACTTCGACCGCCTGGATTGGGCAAGATACAAGAATCTCAGGCTGAGGATCTCCTGTCTCGAATACCTCATCGCGTTCAGGCTTTTCAAGTGCAGCCGCGGGGAGACGAGGATGTGTGAGCAGGCCCTGTACATGTTGGAGGAGTACAAGAAGGACCTCGACATGCCCTATCTCCGGGAGCTCCTGGGGCGGTTCAAGGTGGATGAATCGTTTCTCAGCAAGGTGAAGCTAAAGCGCCTGTCCGTGCGGAAGCGAGAGCGTTAAAATATCGGTAGTATCTGGGTAGTGATTGTTGATGAAGGTTGTCGAGAAACTCCAGCTTGGTAGGCTTGTCACCCCGATCCCAGACCGCAGGCGCCCCATCTATAACTGGTTCCCCCTGAAGGAGGCCTTCTCGCGGGACCTCGTGCACCTGCTGGCTAAAACATGGGGGCTGGGGGAGGGGGACCTAGTGCTCGACACATTTTGTGGGGTTGCCACGGCACCGCTCGCGTGCAAGGAGCTGGGGCTCGACTGCGTGGGCTTCGACGTGCACCCGGTCCTGCTTTTCGCGTCACAGGTAAAGCTTCGAGATTATAACGTCGAAGAGCTGAGGGTAGTTGCTCGGGAGCTGGTAAAATCAAGGTACGAGAGGCAAGAGATCGAGGCCCCCAGCTTCGTCACCCGGGTTTTTTCCAAGCCCGCACTCGAGGATATGACCTCCTTCAAGCGGAAAATCCTAGAGGTCGAGGACGAGGGGGTCCGAGATTTCCTGCTGTTGGGCCTTGTGAACGCGGCAATGGATTGCAGCTGGGCCTACAAGGACGGGGCTGCGATAAAGGTTGTCAAAAGGCCGACACCGCCCCTCCGAAAGGCACTTGAGAGGTGGCTCTATGGGATGTGCAGCGATGTTGAGAAATTCAAGGCAGGGGCGGGCAAGTGCAGGGTTGAGCGCTGCGATGCGAGAAAGCTGAAGCTCGAGGATGAGAGCGTTGACGCAGTGATAACCTCGCCCCCCTACCTCGGGAAGCAGGAGTACATCCATGCCTATCGGATCGAGCAGTGGATACTTGGCCTTGAGGGGCCATTCGCAGACGAGTTCATCGGGGTTCGCGCCAGGGATATCGGCGAGGAGGATTTTTCAGAGGTTGCGGGGTTCGTCGAGGACAAGCCGCTTGAGGCGAGGCCCTATTTCAAAGATATGCTGCTGGTGCTGAGGGAGCTCCACCGAGTTTGCAAACGCGGCGCGAGGATATGTTTTGTGACCTCCGATGGATGTTATCCCACAGGTGTGGTCGAGGTCTGCGAAACGCTCAGCAAACTCGCCGAGCGAGCAGGATTCAGGGCGAAGCGCGTGATCATCGTGAACCGGAGGTACTGCACCACGCCTAGAAGGAAGAAGCTCGGGGTCGCGCGGGAGGGCCTGCTTTTGTGGGAGAAATGAGTTCAAGTTTCCGCATTGAAATTTCTTTGCTCGCTGGCCCTATTTCTTGCTTTTCGAGATGGAGATGCCCTGCTTCATCAGCCTCATCTTCACCCGCTCCCCTGGGGTTAGGTTCAGGGTCTTTGCCATGGCTCTCGGGATTGAGACGACCAGCGACCCCCCGACCTGCTTCAGCTCGCGCTCCTCCTCCAGCTGTAGTGTGAGGAGCCCGAGGGTAACGCCTCCTGCGCCAAACTTTTTCCTTGGTTTCAGTGCTGGCTAAATTTATAAGGTTTTATGTAGCTTTTATCTCGAGCTGAACCGAGGAGGTTTAATGGTAGTTCGTAGCGTCGTGCGCAGGAACGAGTACCGGGACTCGGTTGTCCTCATGCGGATATCCAAGCAGCTTGAGGAGCTCGAGGGGGTCCAAAAGGCCTCTGCCATCATGGCGACCGAAAACAACAAACAGCTTCTGAAGGATGCGGGCCTGCTCACCGACGAAATCGCGCGAGCGGCTCCAAACGATTTGGCTGTCGCCGTGGACGCTACGAGCGCTGAGCTGGCCGAAAATGCCATCGCGGCCATCGAGGGGATGCTCGCCGAGAAGCCAGCGGCGGAGCGTGGTGAACTCGTATACAAGACGCTGGCAGCCGCAACCGCAACCGCCGCCGATTCAAATCTCGTGCTGATCTCTGTCCCGGGCCCATTTGCCGCGCGCGAGGCGATGCGGGCTCTGCGGGACGGCAAGCACGTCTTCATCTTCAGCGACGGGGTCCCGGTCGAGGATGAGGTCAAGCTCAAGCGGTTCGGGGAGGAGCGCGGGTTGCTCGTGATGGGCCCCGACTGCGGGACGGCCATCATCAACGGCGTGGGTTTGGGTTTCTCAAACGTTGTGCGCCGCGGCCCAATAGGGATAGTCGGTGCGGCTGGGACGGGAATCCAGCAGGTTTCCTCTCTTGTTGACGAAGTCGGGGTTTCGCACGCGATCGGAACTGGAAGCAATGACCCAAAAGAAGCGATCGGCGCCATCACCATGCGAGCTGGCCTCAAGCTCTTGGCGGGAGACCCGGACACGAAGGTCATCGTCGTAGTCTCGAAGCCGCCTGCCCCGAAGGTTGCGCGGGAGGTCCTCAAGGTTATCAAGAGGATCAATAAACCCGCGGTCGTGAACTTCATCGGCGGGTCACCAGCGGAGGTCAAGCGTGTGGGCTTGGTCCCGGCGGATACACTGGAGGACGCTGCGGTGAAGGCGATGGCGCTGGCGAGGGGCGAAAAGCCGAAGAGTATTTTGTTCAGTCAAAAACCCGCGGAGATCAAGAAGATAGTTAGGAGCGAGTCCAAGCGCCTGAAGCCAAAGCAAGAATACATCCGGGGGCTTTACTCCGGCGGCACCTTTTGCTACGAGGCCATGCTTATCCTCCGCAAGCTAGTCGGTGGGGTCTACTCCAACACCCCGCTCGACCCGAAGCTCAAACTTGCGGATGTCCACCGCAGCCAGAAGCACACCTGCGTGGATCTGGGCACTGGCGTTTACACGGTCGGCAGACCCCATCCCATGATCGATTTCAGGTTCAGGCAGGAGCGCCTGTTGCGGGAGGCGGCCGATCCTGAGACGGCGGTGATCCTGTTCGACATCGTGCTTGGGTACGGCGCACACCCCGACCCCGCGGGCGAGATTGCTCCTACCATCCAAGAGGCGAAGAAAATCGCGGAGCGTGACGGTAGGTACTTGCCGGTGGTGGCGTCGGTGTGCGGCACCCAGGGCGACCCGCAAGGCCTAACCGTGCAGGAGAAGAAGCTGAGGGATGTCGGCGTGGTGGTGATGCCGTCGAACGCCCAAGCGGTTCGAATGGCTGCGCTGATAGCTACCCGTGGAAAGGCTTGGGGGAAGCTGAAATGAAACTTCTCGGTGAAAAACTCAGGGTCGTGAATGTCGGCGTGCGCTTGTTCTACGAATGCGTCAAAGCTCAGGGGGCAGAGGCGATACATGTTGAATGGCGCCCTCCAGCTGGCGGGGACGAGAAGCTCGCGCGCCTTTTGGAGAAGCTCGACCGCCCCGAAATTGACGAGGCGAACAAGAAAGCCGTCGAGAAAATTTTGGCCGCAACCCCCACGCTTATCGATATCAAAACCGCAAAGGACGTAATCCCCGGGATGACTGAGCACACGATTTTGCACTCTGGGCCGCCGATTGAGTATGAGCGGATGTCCGGCCCGACTAAAGGCGCAATATGGGGCGCACTGATTTACGAGGGGCTGGCGAAAGACCAGAGGGAGGCAGACAAACTGGTCGCGAGCGGAAAGATAAAGTTCGCCCCCTGCCATGATCACGACTCGGTGGGGCCAATGGCAGGCATAATCTCACCCTCGATGCCCGTCTTTGTCGTCGAGAACAAGGAGCACGGTAACCGGGCATATTCAAACCTCAACGAGGGGCTTGGCAAGGTGCTGCGATATGGGGCTTACGAGGCGAGCGTGATCAAGCGGCTGAAGTGGATGGAGAAGACCTTGGCCCCCGTCCTCAAGGATGCCCTAAAACGGTCGGGGCCAATCGACCTTAAGGCGATAATGGCTCAGGCGCTACACATGGGTGACGAGCTTCACTGCAGGAACGTCGCGTCCAGCCTCATCTTCCTGAAGCTCATGGCCCCCCACATCGCCGCGACGGGCTTCGGCAAGAAAGCCCTTGGTGAAGTGATGAAGTTCATGGGCGAAAATTTCCTTTTCTTCCTGAACCCGGCGATGGCGGCATGCAAGGCGACACAAGATGCAGGGCACGGCATCGAGCACAGCACCGTTGTCACTACCCTCTCGCGAAACGGCACAGACTTCGGCATCAAGGTGAGCGGACTCGGCAAGCAATGGTTCACAGCGCCGGCGGAGATCCCAAAGACGCTGTTCTTCCCAGGTTTCACCGAGGCGGACGCTAACCCAGACATCGGCGACAGCGCGATTATGGAAACCGCCGGCTTCGGGGGTTTTGCCTCCGCAGCTGCGCCAGCTGTGGTCCAAGTGGTCGGAGGGTCGCCGAGCGTTGCAGCCGACTACACCCGCGAGATGGGCGAGATATGCTTGGTGAAGGACGGCAGCCTGTCGATACCCTTCATGAACTTCGAGGGCATACCGCGCTGCATTGACATGCGAAAAGTCATAGACACAGGCATCCTGCCGTTCATCAACACCGGAGTGGCCCACAGGAAGCCGGGCTTCGGCACGGTTGGCTTCGGCGTGCTGCGGGCGCCGATGCTGTGCTTCACCAAGGCGCTGAAAGCGATGGCCGATAAGTACTAGGACTTTTTTGACCTTGGCAATTTTTTCAATCTGCTTCAATCGCTTGCTGCGGGCTCCCAGCTTCCCGCACACCTGTACATCTGTTTCATCCTATGCCTTACCAGCTCCCTGTTTACCATCAGCTGACCTACCCAATCAGTTTCTCTTACCTGTTAAGTAGACTAAATTTAACATTCCCATCATTAAAGG
>JASEJC010000035.1 GCA_030016755.1 Candidatus Hodarchaeaceae archaeon
CCGCGACCCCGGTTCGAAATCGGCCAGCCGACGAAGCTCCGGGCGGGGCTACCACAAAACTTTGCTAATGAGCTCGCTGAGATTGCGGGCCCGCTCAACGGAAACGCCGGGATAATTTGGCAAGTACCCCCTTTGGTCTTGGGCGACCACGAAGAGTGAATAGATGCCTGCCTTTCTCACAGTCTGATACTTTTCCGTGATCTGCCCCACCGGCTCCAGCTTGCCGACCTTATTGATGGATGCGCTCACCACCACATCTTGGCGGACTTGATTCGGCGTTCGGTTCTTGCTTGTATTGACGGTCGCCACGATCAGCACGGCCGCCGCTGCGCTTGCGGATGGCCCCGCGATGATGGTCTCTGCCGCGAGGTTTTCAACGGAGATGATGATATCGACCTGCCCGAGGCTCCACCCCGTCTCGCGTTCCGCCGCAGTTCTCGCGCCAAGCGCGGCTTTCTGGGTGTCCTCGTTCTCATAAGGGGGCACCGCTATCATCAAGCGCCCGGTTCCAGCCCTCAACTCGACCACGAGCGTCGCCAGCCTGCCCTGCCCTGTGGTTTTGTCGATGCCAACGATGGTGATCGAGCGAGTATATGCCTCTCCCGGTGAAAGTTGAAGAGCCGGCAGCCCCTGTACCCAAGTGGTCGCGATCACGGCCCCGAGGAGCGCCCCCAACACGAACGAGATGGATAGGAAAGTGGCAAGGAGCGGCCTCTCGCTGTCCTTCCTTCTGGAGCGTGGCATGTGACCCAACCGATTATTGGTGTGCCACCTTAATTTTAATGATGGTGAGTACCCCCCTTTCATGGAAAAACCGACAATTACTTTCGGTTCTGCGGTGGAGAAATAAAGTTTAGTTTGGCATCCATCTGCAGTACTCCCGTAAGTAATTTTTCCGTTGCTAAAATACCTTTGGAAGGAACTGGGGGAGGATCGAGGATGTGAAAAAGGTCGCCCGGATGGGCGGCGGGAGGCCCAGAACCCTTCTAGGGGGTTCATCCCACGAAAGTCGATTTTATTAGAGAAAACAAATAGTATTGTCGGTAGCCCCGTGGGGTAGGCCAGCAATCACTGGGCCCAACGGTCAATCCTGGCGGGCACCTAACAGGCCGCAATCTGGACCCGTCGACTCCGGTTCGAAATCGACTCCGTCGACGAAGCTCCGGACGGGGCTAC
Organism: Candidatus Hodarchaeaceae archaeon; assembly: GCA_030016755.1. Taxonomy (GTDB): domain Archaea; phylum Hadarchaeota; class Hadarchaeia; order Hadarchaeales; family Hadarchaeaceae; genus JASEJC01. The sequence continues at coordinate 1,177 of JASEJC010000035.1, forward strand.
CATCTAAATCTCGACGACTATCGCGGTGTTTGTGTCAACGACGCCCTTGACCTTGTGGATGCCCTCCACGACCGTACGGGTCAGGGTATCTAGGTCCTTGGCCTCCACGAAAACTATGATGTCGTAGGGCCCGGTGACCACGGACACGGACTTGACCCCGCGAAGCCCCTGAAGCTCTTTTGCAACATGCTTCACTTTGCCAATCGCCGCCGTTATCAATACGTACGCCTGCGCCACTAGATCACCTCGCCTTCTCTTCCTCGTGGGATTTTAAAAAGGTGCCTGAAAGCCACATCTTGACTACGGCCCCAGCGACCTTATTCGCTAGGTGATTCCTTGACGGTTAGTTTCGTCTTTAGGACGAGCTCCGCCGACCGGATTACCGAGCCACCTGAACCTATTGCCCTAGCGACCTGGCTCTTGGGCACATATACCACAAGCCCATCCTCTTGCTTCTCAACTTTTTCTACAGGAACTCCCAGCATCTGCTTGAGTTTCTCGACGGTTTCCGCTTCCACGTGCTCAGCTCCACGTGTGATATCGTGACCACTTTTAAAAGGTTTGCGCGGGGGCTGGCGGTACTGTTCAAATAAGCGCTGGCCACGACTTGCATACCCCACTTTTTCTCGTAGTTAGTAATGAGACTACTAACAATGAAAACCATGTGGTTCGAGCGTTCAGAAAAATCTTATTTTAACAGCACTGGGGCCAGCTCCATCAGCCACCGACCCTGTACCTGAGGCTCATCCCCCAACTACCTGAAACCCCTTTACTCAGTCGCTCGTAAATCCCCGGCACGTGTCCAGCCCCGACCACACAGACGACCTTGCTTCCGCCTGACAAGAGCATGGCTAGGCGCGAAGCCATGTAAGTGTCCCGCTCCCGGATCAGGACCTCGTAAGCTGTGGGTGATGCCCGCTTCAGCTCACTCAACAGATAATCCACAATTTGCTCTTCTGTGAGGTGCTCAAGCTCAACGCGCTTTCCAAACGGCAGGAGACCGAGCAGGAGCTCCCCAAACAGCCTGAACCGCTCCCGCCACGGCATGCAGTCGATTAGCCGTTGGAGGGTCAAGCCGATATCGCAGTCTATCAGCTCCACTCGGGCCCCCACTTCCCGGGCACGCTTGACCGCGACCAACATCTCCTCTCCCGCTGGCATCCCGGTCTGGCGCGAGAACTTGTCCTGCAGCAAGTAGATGAGAGCGCTGAGGATAGTCAATTTGGGTCCTGCACGTAGGGCGTCAAGAGGGCCAGGCCGCTTTCCCCCCCGAGTCAGCGCTAGGTAGCGGGCGGGGCAGAGTTCGACGGCCACGACCTCGGGCCGCTCCCTCGTGATGATTTCCTCTACCTCGTCCGCGCTTTTAGGTAGCACATGCGCGACCCCTATGAGAAAGAGGCGATCATCGAGCCTTTTCAGCACCTCTGACCCCCGCGACCTGATAGATTAACAGCAAGTCCCTCCCGACTCGTGTAACCCTTGAAAGTTTGAGCTCCGCGCTTTCTCGGACCTTGGCGAAACCGGCTCCCCCTACAAGTGTTTTCGCGTTTGCGCCGCCCGCGATGTAGGGAGCCACAGCAACCCGCACTTCGTCGACCAACCCTTGCTCGAGCATGCCCCAGTTAAGGGTTGAGCCCCCCTCGAGCAGGAGCTTCCGAACGCCCCGCGAGCGGAGTTCCTCGAGCAGTCGCCTTAAGTTCACTTTTTCCGCCCCCTCAACGATCACATCTGCCCCAGCCGCTCGCAATCTCTTTATCCTCTGCGGCTTGGCCTTTCTCGACACAGCCACGATGGTCTTGGCCGGACCCCTGAGGACCTTCGCGTTCGGTGGCGTCCTCGCCTCGCGGTCAACCACGACGCGAATGGGGTTCCTCCCTCGCACCCGCCGCACCGTCAGCGAGGGATCGTCGGCTAGCACCGTGCCAAGGCCTACCATGATGGCATCCGACTCGGCCCGGAGCCTGTGGACGCGGTCGAGGTCGGCATCGCAGGAAATTCGGCTGTCCCCCGTCACGGTGGCGATCTTGCCGTCGAGCGTCATGGCGGCGTTGAGGATGACGTAAGGTCTAGGCATACGCATCAGACGAATTTATGGTGGTGAGTTCTTAAGTTGTTTGAGAGGGGCCAGGGCCGGGAATTTCATCGAGTTGTCTCGAATTTGAACCCGGGACGCGGGCTCCACAGGCCCGAATGTTAACCAGACTACACCACCCTGGCCACGTGTAAAAATTGGTGCTGTCTGTATTTAGGTTTGCCCGGTATAGTAAACAGCGGCGTTACTTTTCTTCTTCCTCAGCTTCCTCTTTCTCGAATTCCTCTTCTTCCTCGGCCTCTTCCTCTGGCTCCTCTTCCGGCTCTTCCTTTGGTTCCCTGATCGTATCGCGTATGTATCGGCGCACGAATTTCGATATCTCATCGCGGAGCTCTTGGTCCTTCTCAAATCGCTTGAAGTAGTCGTCCTTGAGCCAGTCCCAGTCGTCGGGCTTCTTCACCTTGAAGGTTATCTCGACCATTTCAACCCTAAAAAGAACTGGCGACCCCCTATGTAAATCCTGTGGTGCGGGGGCAACACCTCCTATAATGGTGTTAATTTACCCTAGCTTTGAACTTCTCCGTCTCTGAGACGCTTCGCTCACGGTAACGAAAAGTGATTACTCAGCATTTTCGATCCCCACGAGTATGCCCAGCGCATAGGTCCCGGAGCCGCTCACCCGCAGGACCTTGATCTCGCAGGGGCCTGACTCTGAGGGCGTGATAAAAGCCCCGTCACTCGAGATCCCGAGCTGGTTCGAGGCCTGCTCCCCACCCGGGTAGGTCACCACAAGGTCGAAGTTCCCCTCTGAAGGAGTCATCACCACGAGCAGCCCCCGGTTCTCTTCGACCGCGATCTCGTACCAGTCCTCCTCGTCCCCGAGGCCCAAGTAACCCTGGTAGCCCCCGCTCCCGGCGGGCAGCACGACATCTGTGTCGTTGTCGGCCCCGGCATCGCGCCCGGACCCGGCGTCGTTCTCGGTCGCTTGGCCTCCCCCGGGTGGCGTGGGGCCCGAACACTCCCACGAGCAGGTAAACAGCTGGGGCCGCTAGGAAGAGGACGATGAGCGCAATCGCCAGCCAAGCCTTGACTTCCTCTCTCACCGCTTCACCCGCCTAAACCCTATTAGCTCACATCATTTTCCTTTTTTTTGCTTGCTAGAATATCTCAGACAACTTGGTGCTCGCGTGATTTCGCTGAAGCTTTTCCACCGGGCCTGAGCCAAACCCTCATTTCGGTGAACTTGATTCCAAGCCCTGAGAAAAATTCCGAAAAGACGCGCGCGTGATCACTCGGGACAAAATACACATCCCGGGCGAGGCGGCTGGATGAGTACCGCTCCAACAAACCTCCGTACTCCTTTTTGACTCTTCCCTTCTTGCTCGCGTAGCTGGAGGTCCAACCCCGGAGGGCTGCGTCCATCCGTTTTTTTGTCGTTTCGCCCACCCCTTTTAGGTCGAGATGAAAGATGACTGCAGACTCAAGCGGTTGGATTACCAAAGGCTCAAATTTGGAGTACAAACGGATGCCCCCCAGCATCGCTGCCAGCGTCGAACTATCGAAATTTCGGATTTCCTTGGGGCTGCACAACACCAAATTGATTTTGTTCCACTCCCCCTTTCGGTAAAAATTCTTTTCTGAGATGCTTCTCGCGAGCCCAAGAAGTTCATCCTCGACATCGGCGTCAAGCGGCCTGCAGAGCAATACGAACACATCGATGTCGGATCTGCTGTCGGCTTCTCCACGCGCGACCGAGCCGTATACAACCATCTCGAGAATCGCGTCTGTGATCTCAGCTGCCTTCTCGGCGAGCTCCTTCAGCGGACCCCGAAACTTCTCCTGCGGAATCTCGTCGATCATTTGCTCAACCTCTCTAAACAATAAGCTATGATTCGCTCCATCCACTCCAGCGCCTCCTTTGACCGCTCCCCGTCGCGCACCTCACCGTACCTCAACCCGCGGTCGGCGAGCCTGTAAATCTTGTCATGGAGCTCGATGATTTCCTGCGTGAATAAACCAGAAGTGCCCATGAATGCCTCGCGCTGGGCGTGGACGCGGGGATGCAAGTCTACTGTTGCAAGCAGCGCCTCGATCGCCTGAACCGCGGCATCAAACGCATCGACCGCGCTTGAGATAAACTCCTCTTCCTCGAAGTGCCGCTTTGCGCCGTGTTCGAACTCCTTGAGCAGCTCTAAATGCCTCTCCTTTGACGTCATGTTGGATATTTCTAACAGAAGTTGCTTATAAGCTTTACTGTTAGGAATTTACAACAGAAGAGAGGGGTTTAGCATCTTGTTGGAAAATTGCAACAGCTTTACGTGGGCTGGTCCCTGAAAGTTTCTATGAAGATAATGAAAATTGAATTTAAGCTTACCAAGCACGGATTAGTTTGATGCGATTGTTTATCGAGCTACCCCATTGTGGTGTTAGCGCCGTGTTAAATCCTGATGTAGGCAATTCTTCTGGGCGCTATCTTTTCCACGAGCACCTCACCTTTTTCCTTGTCCACCCAGAAGATGGCTCGATATCCGCCTATTCGCAGCCTGTAGAGCGTCGGGTTGAATGTTCCAGCTATGCGCTTCACGTCCGCGCCACTTCTCGCTTTGGTTGGGTTCTCCCTCAGGTTCTTGAGGCCTTTTTTGATGCGCTCGACCGTTTCATGGGGCAACTTCTTGAGCTCGTTGGCTGCCTTCGGGTTCAAGAGAACCTCATAAGTCTTCAAGTCTAACGTACTCCTTTCTGGGCGTCTTCTCAATCCGCTCGTAGACCTCATCGATTAGCTCAAGCTCTTCCTCGCTGATGGAGAGGAGCCTGCGGATGATGTCGTCGTAGCTCTCTCCTTTCCGGCCGAGACGTTCTATCTTAGCCTTGATTTCGGGGCTTACTGCTATGGTGGTTCTCCTCATCGTTATCATTATTACATAAAAATTATAATATATATAAATTTTATGCATTAGAAAAAACTGAGGCTGGTGCGGGGGAGAAGATACGGTCTACCGTTTAAATCTACCGAAATCTGCAATTCTGCATCGTAGTATCCATTAAACCTTTTTCGCATAGTCTTTGTTAGTGTGGCACGGCTTATGGAAGAATTGTCAGGTGGGCCGATGTGCAACCATTTGGATTTTGTGAGCATGCCCGTTTAGAAATATTTAAGTAGTACTTAGATAATGTAGTACTTAAAAGAGGTAGTACAAATGAAAAAAATTGCTATAACAAGAAAAAGTCAGGTAACGATTCCAGCAGAAATAAGAAAGAAATTGGGTCTGGAAGAGGGGATGCGGGTAACTGTATGGGAGGAAAAAGGCAGGGTAGTGATGAAACCCCTGCCATCGATATTATCCTTGGGTGGAAGCGGAGCTGGTAAAGCGGCCCCCGGAGAAATGAAAAAAATGCTTGACAAACTGCGAGAGGAAGATTTGTGAGGGAGGTCTACGACACGAGATTTTTCGTGGGATACTTTTATACCTCGGATGAAAAACTTCTCAAAAAAATGAAAGAGGATTTGAGAAGAACGAGGGATCGTTACATTTCGGTGATAACCATTCACGAAGTCTACAACCTCACTTTAGCTAAAGAAGGTAGGAAAGCTGCCAAATCAA
>JASEJC010000036.1 GCA_030016755.1 Candidatus Hodarchaeaceae archaeon
TATGAAGGTTGCGATTAGTTCAGTACTCCCGCAAGTAAATAAAAACTAACGGATTCTCGTTTTTGCCCAGTTGGGCATCTGTTGAATAAAATGAACAATCAGTTTTGAGTCCGCGGATTTTTTCTTGGATCTATTTTAGTTTTGATTCGTGTTTAGAAGGGTTCAGACCGATCGCTGGCTCACGCTAAAACTGGCAAACGCGATTCGACTGCTTTTTGAAGGTCGCAACCTAAAGTGGTGGGTCTAGGCCGCCTTCAAACGTGGCTGGCGGCAACACCGCGTTCAATCGGATGCTCAAGATGCTTTTGAACTCGTAGCAGGCCCTCTCCTAACTGACTTTCAGCGTTGACTGCGCTTTCGATAACATCTTTTCAAATTCTCCCTGCCCAAGTTGTTCCCCAAGGCCGATCCCAGGGCAGTCCTTCGCTATTTCGAATATGTAGGTATTGTTCGTTTTTCTTATCGAGAATGGGTAAAAGCGGCAGATGAGTGGTCTGATATCATAGATCCTGCATGCTTTTCCCTCCAGAAACACACATTTCCCGTTTCGCTTCTTCATCCTGTAACGATAATGTCCTGAGTTGGAGGCCGGAGAAGCGAAGGACAACGGCCTTAATCCAGTATGCTTAGAAATCCGTTCAACTTCTGACTCCATCAAAAGGATATTCCGTCCACGATGGGACGTATCTCCGCAACATCTTGCGCACCGTTGGCATTCAAAGCGGATATTCTTTGGCGCGCGGAAATTCATGGTACCAGCAACTATTCGTCGTGGGCGGCTTTAACCGTTTCGCTGAAGGTTCGATAAAACCCTGAGTTATTAACAATTCGTTTGAACTTCACTTTTTTAAGTCCGCGCGATATAAGTTGTTTGAAGGAGGCTGGAAATGCAAGCAATAGTTTACATCCGTACTGACCCGGGCAAGGCTTTGAAGCTTCTGGATGAGATCAAAAAGCTCCCAGGGGTAAAATTCGCTGCCGCGACCGCTGGAAGGTTTGACATCGTTGCGCGAATCGAAGCAGCGGATTTGAAGGCGCTGGGCGATGCAGTGGTGGGCGAGATTCAGGCCATCCCCGGCGTCAGGTATACGGAAACCTCGCTGATAGTGGCTTGAAATGAGCTTTATAAAGGGCGAAGGTTAAGGCTCAGGGGTGCTCCGGTGGTGGTACTACGGGAAGTCAAATCACCCGTCGGCGCAAAAATTTACAGGGTCAACCACCCGGAACTACCTAAAAATTCCCACATCGTTTGTATGGCTCCTGCCCAGAAAATCCTATACAACCCGCTCGTCTGTGGCAAGGTGCTGCGAAAGTACTCGCTTGAGTGCAGCAAACAGTTTCTCCGCGTGGCTTGGACCACACTTCCCCTGCTCCGAAGATTGAGCGCACGGCAGCTCAGTGAGATTGTCGTGCTACGGGGCAGTTTAGGGTACCAGTTTGATCTAGCGTTCGATCAACTCTTCGGACGTTACCTGCCGCGCTGCTTCGTGGGGGCAAGGCGCTTTCGTATTTCAGGTGGGGAGTTCGGCGCTGAGATCTTCTACACAAATTTCGACTCGCTGCCGAATGATGGGGTGCTGTTCACGGGTGACACCATAGCTACTGGGTCCTCGCTCAGCCAAACGCTGGCGGTGGTTCGCAGTGAGCTCAGGGAGCGCGACTATGACGTGCGGGGGCTGCTTGTCTTCAGCATTGCGGGGTCGTTTAAGGGGTGTGCACGCCTGCTCGAATGGGAGAAGCGATTCCGCGAGTGGTGGCCAAATTTCAGAATCAATCTCTTCGCTGCCGAAGCACTTTTTGGGCTGGCCGATAACGGCACCGACCTGCTCTTCAGGCGGGAGGGCGAGGTAATCCTCCCCGAGGAAACGAAAACGCGTGTGAGCAGGGTATATGGTGATTATGACACTGGATTTCTCCCCGGAAACATTTGCTCGATATTTGACTGGGGGGACCGTAATTTCAAACCTGAGCGCCACTTGGAAGATACGCTGAAGTTCGCCCGCGAATCGTTGAAGGTCGCAAAGGACCGAAAAGCCAAGAAAGTTCTGAGGGAGCTAGTGCGGAATGCTAAGCTGAACCTCCAGAAGCTTAACCAACGCCTGCCAACGCTGAAGTGAATTGGAGATTGAACACTTATATCGCTCGACTCAGATTTTGGTGGGGGCTAAGGTGAGAATTACTAAGGATTACAACCCACTCGAGGTTGAGCCCAAACTGCAGCGTCTGTGGGAAGAACTAGGGATCTATCGCTTTAAGCGCGAGGACATGAAAGCCCCAATTTACGTGATCGATACACCTCCACCCTATCCAAGCGGGGAGTTTCACATGGGCACAGCGCTTAACTGGACCTACTTCGACATCGTCGCCCGCTACAAGCGGATGCGGGGTTTCAACGTGTTGTTCCCACAAGGCTGGGACTGTCACGGACTCCCTACCGAAGTCCAAGTCGAGAAGCGCTACGGCATCCGTAAGGGGGACCTGCCTGACGAGAAATTCCGCGAGCTCTGCGTCAAGCTGACCGAGGAGAACATCGCCCACATGCGCGAGGAGATGAACTCCCTAGGATTCTCCATCGACTGGTCGACCGAGTACCGTACGATGGACCCCAGCTACTACAGCAAGACCCAGCTCTCCTTCGTGCAGCTTTACAAGAAGGGACTGATCTACCGCGGCGAACACCCAGTCAACTGGTGCCCGCGCTGTGAAACGGCCATAGCCGATGCCGAGGTCGAGTACGAGGATAGAGAGACAACACTCAGCTACATCAAGTTCAAACTCGCGGACGAAAGTGGATTTTTAACGATTGCCACTACCAGGCCCGAATATCTGCCAGCATGTGTGGTCGTGGCCGTTTATCCAGGGGACAAACGGTACGCGAAGTACATCGGGAAAAAACTCGAGGTCCCCCCATTCGGCCAAGTCGTTGAAATCATCGAGGACCATGAGGTTGACCCGGAGTTTGGCACGGGGGTGGTGATGGTCTGTACCTTTGGCGACAAGACAGACGTGCGCTGGGTGAAGCGACACAAGCTACCTGTGGTGAAGCTCATTGACGAAAAGGGAAACATGACTGAAGCAGCAGGAAAATATGCTGGGATGACCCTTGAGGAGTGCAAACGGGCGATTATCGAAGACCTCAAAAAGGTCGGATTGATCGAAAAACAGGAAAAGTTGGCGCAAAGTGTTGGCTCATGCTGGCGGTGCAAGACCCCCGTGGAGATCCTGACCAAGCCGCAGTGGTTCATGCGCGTGCTGGATTTGAAAGATAAGGTAGTCGAGGGCGCCAAAAAAGTTCGTTGGGTCCCGGAGCACATGCGGCTGAGGCTGATCGACTGGGTTGAGTCGATGGACTGGGACTGGGTGATATCGAGGCAGCGAATATTCGCAACCCCAATCCCCGTTTGGTACTGTGCAAAATGCAAAGAGCCGATAGTTGCGGATGAAAAACAGATTCCCGTAATCCCCGCGAAGGACAAGCCATCCGTCGAGCGATGTCCGGTGTGCGGCGGGGAGAAATTCGAGCCTGAGCAGGATGTCCTCGACACTTGGATGGATAGCTCGATAACCATCGCAGCGCACGCAGGATGGCCCGACCTCGACCGGCGCCTATTCCCGGCAGACCTCCAACCCAACGGAACCGACATCATTCGAACCTGGGACTACTACCTGCTGGTCCGTCACCTCGCGCTGCTTGGTGAAGTGCCGTATCGGACTGTGTTGATCAACGGCATGGTTTTCGGTGAGGACGGGCGGAAGATGTCAAAGTCGCTTGGGAACTACGTCGATACCACGATGGCGCGAAAAAAGTACGGCACCGACGCCCTCCGACAGTGGGCAGCGATTGGAGCATCCACGGGTTCCGATATCCCCTTCAGCTGGAAAGATGTGGAGTTCGGGCACAGGTTCATGCGCAAGTTCTGGAACGCTGCCCGTTTTGCTGGCCCCCACTTGGACGCAAAGGTCGCCAAGCTTGACCCCAAGAAGCTCAAGTTTAGACCAATCGATTGCTGGATTTTGAGCCGCCTAAATCGGCTTGTGAAGCAGGTCACCACTTGGCTCGAGGACTTCCAGTTCAACCGCGCGCTTGGGGAGGTCCAGACCTTCTTGTGGCATGAGTTTTGCGACATGTACATCGAGGAGGTCAAACATCGCCTGTATGGCGGTGACCCAACCGCCAACGCTGCCAAGTTCACACTTTATCATGTCATCCTCAGCACCACCAAGCTCCTCGCCCCATTTGTACCCCACTTCACCGAGGAGGTCTACCAGACCTATTTTGCAAGGGATTATCAGTACCCGAGCGTTCACGTTTCCAGCTGGCCCGAGACCAACGAGAAGTTAGTCGACGAGTCAGCGGAGCAGCTAGGCAGGCTCACGAACGCAGTCGTCAGCGCCCTTCGGCAGTTCAAATCAGAGCGGGGGATGGCGCTGAGCCAGGAACTGCCTAAGGTTGAGATATACTCCCCGAACAAGGAATTGGCAAAGCAACTCAAGAAGGTGAAGGAAGACATCGCTGGCACGATGCGCGTGAAGGAGATGAAGGTCACCGGTCGGAAGCCGAAGCTTATAGAACGCGTGCTGAGGGTCGAGCCAAATCTAGCAAAACTTGGTCCTCGGTTCCGTGGCGAGGCTGAGCTCGTGATGGCTGCGCTGCGCGAGGCAAGACCGGAGGAACTCGCACGGCAGTTGGTCAAAGGAAAGATCGTTGTCCAAAAGGCCGGGAAGCAATTTGAGCTCGTACCAGATGAGGTCAGGGTCGTGAAGGAAACCGAAAGCGCAGGTCATAAAGTGGGAGTCATCGATATCCCGGAGCCCGCGCTCACGATTATCGTAACTTTATGAGGAACCCCTGAAAGCCGACATCACCAGGATCGCGATGAACATGGCAATAAACAACGCGAGCATGATCAGTCTCGAGCGGCGCATACGTTTTTGCTGTGTTTTGAAAATTTCTTCGCAGGAGGGGGAGCAAAAGAACTTGTCGGGGCCCGTCGGCTTGCCGCAGACTATGCAGTGGCGGTGGTCTTCAGTCATTCACTCACCGGTACTATCGTTGTGCCACTATGCTTTGCGCCCCTTATGATCTCCGGCAGGCGCTTTAACTCATGCTTACCCACTACTATAGTCTTGATCTTTGATCGCTCGATCAGCTTAGCCGCGACCGGATCTATTATTATTTTCATCCCTGGTGCAGGTCTTTTACCGCCAACCAAGTTCACCAGCTCTCGTGAGGTCATCGTGTCGATTTTTTTCGCTTTCGGGTTGAGTTTTGGATCAGCCGTGTAAACAGCCCCCACATCAGAAAAGAAGATGAGGAGCTCCGAGTTGCTGGTCTTGGCCAACATCGCCGCCACCGCGTCCGTCGTCTGCCCCGGTGTCGTTCCACCCATCACGGGTACCTTATTTTTCAATGCTGCTCTCACCGCTGCCTCGATGGTTGTAACTGGGTCTGGTTCAGCGAGGTCGCCAAGCGCCGAGATCAGCATGCGAGCGTGCAAGCGTGTCACGTCTATCCCGATCTTGTCGAGGCCAGAGCTTGAAATTCTAAGCTTTTGAGCGATTTCGATGTATTCGCGGGCTGGACCTCCTCCCCCGGTTACGATAAGGGGGTCATGCCTCTGGGTTTTTAACGTGCGCACTATTCCGGCGATTTCTCTAATGCAATCAACGTCTGGCTTCTCTGGTGAGATGATCGAACCTCCGAAGCACAGAGTAACGCGCATCCTAGCACCAAATATGGTTCGGCGGCATGTTATTAACGCTCGCGGTCAAGATTATGTTGACGATGCAAATGACAGCCGACAGTAAGGCGCGATATCAGTTCAGGCGGATGCTCGAAGACCTAGCGAGCAAGCGTGGCCGAGGCACTGAGCTCATCTCGGTCTACGTTAGCCCAGATACAGATCTCGCGAAGGTCATGCAGCAGCTTCGGGATGAACAGGGGACCGCGTCGAACATAAAATCGAAAAGCACGCGCAAGAACGTCTTGGCGGCCCTCGAGCGGATAATCCAGTTCTTGCGAACTTATACCGAGACAAACCGGCGCCCCCCACCTCACGGAATGGCAATCTTCTGCGGCAACGTTGCGGGGCGGGAGGACATCGCGGACATCCAGCTTTACTGGATTGAGCCCCCCGAGCCGATAACGGTGCGGATGTATCGGTGCGATCAGGAATTTGTGCTTGACCCATTACGGGATATGCTTCAAGTTAAGGAAACCGTGGGATTACTCGTCATGGATCGGCGGGAGGCTACCCTCGCGACTCTACGGGGCAAGCATGTAGAGATAGTGAGGAAGCTGACATCAGCCGTTCCGGGAAAGCACAGCAAGGGTGGCCAATCAGCGCGACGGTTTGAGCGGTTGCGGGAGATTGCGGCGCACGAATACTCCAAACGGGTCGCTGAAGCCGCCAACGAGATATTTTCGCAGATACCTGACTTGAAGGCCATCATCGTGGGTGGACCGGGTCCCACGAAGGAGGATTTTCTAAATAGCGAGCTCCTGCACGAGGTGGTAAAAAAGAAAATCGCAGGTGTGCTAGACACTGGCTATACCGACGAGCAGGGAATTAAAGAGGTTGTCAACAAGTCGGGGGACATCCTAGCGGACCTAGAGATCCTGAAGGAGAAATCGCTTATCCAGCGCTT
>JASEJC010000037.1 GCA_030016755.1 Candidatus Hodarchaeaceae archaeon
ACGATTACTATGGGAGTTTTCAGCATCCCCACACCGCACAAACTTGGACCGCAGGCTTATAACATTTGGCTGCATTGTTTTGTCAACACCCCTGTTGACAACGCCCCATCACCGGCTTCCAATATTGATTTAGTAACCCGCGCCGACCATCAGGCATGCGCCGATTGCTGATCGGAACCTTTGTGATCGCCCTCTCGATGGGAATGGCTGGACTCGCGCTGCCGCTTTACGCCAAAGACCTGGGGGCAACCTATACTGAAATAGGCATGTTGGGCGTGGCCTATGTGGTCTTCGATGCCCTCTTCTCCATACCTGTAGGCCGTGCGGGTGACCGCTGGGGGCGAAAGCCGTTCCTTGTGCTGGGTTTCTTTGCGACCGCTTCCTTGTTGGCCTTTTACTCCCTCGCTAACGCGGTGGTCTGGCTCATCGCCCTTCGATTTGTCCAGGGGGCCACCGAGGCGCCAATTTGGGTAAATGCCCAGGGCGCAGTGGCTGATCTCTCCGCGACCACCAGGAGGGGGCGGGCGATTGGTGCTTACGGAACCTCGTGGGGCTTGGGTTTTGGGGTAGGGCCTATAATAGGTGGGGTTCTCTACGTGGGCGTGGGCGCTGGCCAGACTTTTCTATTGAGCGCAATCGTTGCATTTCTCGCCACGGCTATAATCTCGACGGTGCCCCTGCCAAGACCAAAATTGCCCGGAGGAAAACCGAATCTCTCCCGCATTTGGCCCGCGTGCTTCGCTGGTCTGATTTACGTGGGTGTGGTGTCGATACTTTTTACCCTCCTCCCCGTGTATGCCACTAGGGGGCTGGGCATGTCCGAAGTCCAAGCAGGGTTTCTCATAACGCTCTTCGCCGGAGTTCGGGCCGTGCTCTTTACGCCCTTGGGGGAGCTCTCCGATCGGGTCGGTCGCCGCCCGGTCATCCTGGTGGGGATAATCGGGTCTTCGTTTTTATCAGCCGCCATCGCCATGGTCTCGGGTTTCTCGGCGCTTGCGGCCATCATCTTGTTGCTCGCGGTCGCCGAGGGCGCCGTGTATCCGGCGGTCGTGAGCACAGTTTCGAGGGCGGGGGAAGGCAGGAACATGGGTTATGTGCTTGGTATCTTCAACGCGATCGCGATGGTGGGGTGGGGGCTGTTTCCGGGGGTCGGCGGGGCGCTCGCGGATGCCTACGGCCCAACTTCGCCCTTCTTGATGTGTGCGGTGGTTGGGTTAGCCGCTGCAGCGCTGTTGTGGAAGCTGCTGCCGAGAAAGTAGTGGTGCCGGAGCGGGGAGTCGAACCCCGGCCTCAGGATTTCCCACATCATCTCGTGAATCAGCACTCACAGCTGCCGATCAAGCTATGAGTCCTGCGCTACTACCGCTGAGCTACTCCGGCCAATTAAAAATCTGTGCTCCCAACTTTAAACTTTGCCATGCGTGAACTTCAAGAAATCTCGCTTCGACTTCAACCGTACACAGCCACCCTCATACCCGACGAATACCTCGTCTGCTACACCAACAAAAATCCCGTTCTCGACAACACCAGGCACGCGGTTGATTTTCTGTTCAAGTTCCGCGGGTTTAAGAATAGAGCGGAACGTGGTATCCACTATATAGTTGCCATCATCGGTAACGAACGGCGCCCCGCTCGCAGCCATCCTGAGCCTCGATTCCCCACCTAGCTCCGCGAGCTTGCGCATCGTGTACTCGTGCGCAAATGCTAGCACTTCGACCGGCACCGGCGAACGTTCGCCAAGCTTTTGAACGAGTTTGCTCCTGTCGATGATAATCACCACGCGTTTTGCAGCCCCGGCCACGATTTTCTCGCGAGTGTGCGCCCCTCCGCGCCCCTTGATCATGTCAAAATTTGGGTCGACCTCGTCCGCGCCATCAAGCATGAGATCAAGCTTGTGGTGGATATTTAGGGAGCTCAATTTCAGGCCCAAATCGCTCGCTAGGCGCTGGGTGGCGGAGGAGCTTGGGACGAAAGTAGCTTGGGGTCTGAGTTTAGCAATGGCACGAATCACCTCTGCAACAGTTGTCCCCGAGCCGAGCCCGACGACCATTTTATCCCGCACGAGTCTCGCTGCTTCTTCGGCAGCTGCGCGTTTCCACATCTCGACCTGCAAATTCATCCCCCTCAACTTCTGCTTGACAGCTAAAAAAGTTTTAAATAGAACTACTGTATTGAAATTGGTGAACTCGTGAAACGCGTTGTTTTGGTCAGGGAAGCGATGGCAGGAAAAGTCCTTACCGCAAGCCCGACAACCACAGTTGCAAAAGCTGCTAAGATGATGGCCGAGCGCGACGTGGGTAGCATCATTATCGTGAAAGACAAGAAGCCAGTGGGAATTTTGACGGAGCGCGATCTGCTCATGAAGGTCGTGAGCTTGGACCTGAAGCCCAGCACCGTCAAGGTTGGCAAAATCATGTCGACGCCGATAACGACGATTTTGCCGGATGCCGACATCACCGAGGCGGCTCGAATAATGGCCCGTAATAAAATCCGGCGCCTCCCTGTTATCGAACGTGGCAAGCTGGTTGGCATCATCACCGCGAGCGACATCACAGCTATTTCCCCAGAACTCACCGAAGTCGTGGGGCGCCCGGAGGTACCCGCGAGCGAGGCGATTGAGGAGAGCGTCTGCGAGGTATGCGGTGAGGTGACCACCAGTCTCTATGAAGTTAATGGGATGTGGGTCTGCGAAAACTGCCGCGACACCATGGGCGGGTAGTTGGTGACATGCCATGGCAAGACGCGCTTGCGGGAGTCAGCGCTAGTGACGTGATGCGCCCCTGTTCTGTTTTCATCGGCACCCACGACCTCGTAACCCGTGCCCGCGCCATCATGCGCTCAACAGGCCTTCGGACCCTACCAGTAATCGATGGCGGTAAGCTTGAGGGCATCATAACGCCGCGAGAAATCATGCAAATCACTTCAACCCGTTCTAACATCCCTGTCGCAGGGCTCATGTTCCCATCTCGACTCGTCGCCACCCCGAGCACCGAGCTTGTGGAGCTTGCGAGGCAGATGGTTGACCAAGAGATATCGGACGTGCCAGTGGTGCAGAGCCACAGCGATCGAACAGTTGTTGGGTTGGTCAGGCTTGACGACATCCTCAAACGAATTGCCGGCAAAGTGCCCCCTAGGATTCTCGTGGGTGATGTTATGACAAAGGGAGTCGTGACATGTCTGGAGGACGATGAGATACCCAGCATCTGGGACATCATGGAGAAAAATCGGTACTCAGGCCTCCCGGTGGTCAGGTATGATAAAGTCAAACGGGCAAACAAAGTCATAGGTGTTATAACGCGTTCCGATATCCTCCGCTCTGGAGCTACCAGGTTATCTGAGGAAGCCGCGAAGGGACGCTTCAAAGCCCCGCCACGGGTAAGGTCACTGATGCGCACGCCCGCCATAGTCGTCTCACCCCAGACGCCAGTCGCAGAGGCCATTGAGCTGATGATCAAGCGGAACATCGGAAGGTTGCCAGTTGTCGACAAGGACAATTTGGTTGGAATCATAAGCCGTTCGGATATAATAAAATTAGCGTGTGGGTGATCGAACGCGAAGAATCCCTCACTACAAGTCGCGCGACCGGGGGCCGCTTGATTTCAAATCTCGACTCCACCGCGAGATGGGCAATATCATGCTTCTGGCGCGAAAACCAGTCATAACCATCCCTCCCACGACCAGGATAAAAGATGCTGCAGAGCTGATGGTAGAACGCAAGGTGCGGAGGTTACCTGTGACCGAACCAGGGGCAAAAAAGCTGATGGGGATTCTCCGGACGCGCGACATCATAGATTTCCTAGGCGGCGGCGAGAAGCACCAGATCGTAAGGGTAAAATTCAAGGACAATTTTTTTGCGGCAGTCAATGAGCCCGTTCGAACAATAATGTCTCAGGATGTTACTCACGGCACCGTCTACATGTCCATCATCGATGCGGCAAAAATTCTGCTGGAGAAGGGCGTTGGAGGCATACCCATCTTAGGCGAGAATGAACAAATTGAGGGAATCGTGTCGGAGCGTGATTTCGTCTCCTATGTCCCGGCCACAACGGGAGTCCCTGTGAGTTACCACATGACGCGTCACGTGGTCACAGCTGAACCAGAACTTTCGATTCGGGATGCTGCACGCAGGATGATATCGTGGGGCTTTCGCAGACTGCCGGTCGTGCGCGGCCGAGAACTCGTGGGAATCGTCACGAGCATGGACATCCTGCGGTACTTTGGGACGGGGAAAGTGTTCGAATACATGCGTTCACAGCGAATGGATGAAGCGATGGCGGTTAGCATTCAGGAGATAATGGCTAGGGATGTGTTGAAAGTGGCGCCTGAGACAGACGTGGGCGAGGCTGCTGCGCTCATGCGCGAAAGGGGCTGCGGGGGGCTGCCTGTGGTTTCAGGGGAAAGACTCGAAGGCATGATCACCGAACATGATTTGCTGAGGTTGTTGGTTTGAAAGTGGATCAGATCATGAGTTCGCCCGTCGTGGCGGTAAACCCCACCAACCCCATCTCCCACGCCAAAAACCTGATGCTGCGCCATAAAGTCAAACGATTGGTCGTCATGGACCGGGGGAACCCAATCGGCATGTTATCGATGCGCGACATCGCTGAGCGGCTGGGGAAGGGCTCATCAAGCTGGCGGAGGCGCCCGATTGACAACATCCCGATCGCGCGCGTGATGAGCAAGGGCATCGTGGCTGTCTCCACTAGCAGTGATCTGAACAAAGCCGCGGCCCTAATGCTCAAGCACGACATAAGCAGCTTGATCGTGCTTGATGGAAAAAAAGTCGCCGGGGTGGTGACCAAGACCGACCTTGCCCGGGCTTTCTCCGAAAATTTAACCGGTCGATCCAAAGTCAGGGATTTGATGAGCAGCAATCCGGTCACCGTCAATCGAAGACACTCGCTGGCGCGCGTGGTCGAGTTGATGCAGGAGTATGGGGTAAGGCGGGTGGTCGTGGTAGACGGGAAAAGACCCGTGGGTATTGTCACGGAAAGCGATGTCGCGTTTGCCCAACTAGAGCAGCCGGGGGCGGGGGTGAAAGAGCGGGAGGTCAAGTTCACCAGAAGACTCGACAGGGCAAGTAGACCGCGGGCCCGCTACATTAAGTATGTGGCGCTGCTGACGGCTGAGGACGTGATGCGCCCGGAGCTCCTGACCGTGGAGGCAGATGATGATGCAGCACGCGCAGCCGCCCTGATGTTAGAGCACGGCATAAGTGGCCTCCCCGTAATCGAGGGAGAAGAACTCGTTGGGATAATCACGAAGACGGATCTGACCAAGGGGATAAGCAGACTAGGTGTTTAGATGCGTGTGAACCAGATAATGAGCTCACCCGCAATCGCCCTGGACAAGGACCTCCCGCTCTCGAACGCCATTGACCTGATGAAGCGAAACGAGATCTCGCGTCTGGTGGCTCTTGAGGGCGGGCGTATAGTAGGGGTCCTGACCGAAAAGGATATCGCGCGCGAGATGGGGTCGATGCACGCTTACCGCCTGCCCCCTGGCCGGATGCACGTTTCCAACGTCATGACTCCAAACCCTATCACCATCGCCCCCGACGTCACGGCGAAAAGAGCCGCAGAGATCATGCTCGACCACGATATCAGCGGGCTCCCTGTGGTCGAGGGGAGCAATTTAGTGGGGATCGTCACGAAGCTAGATTTTGCGAAGGTCTGCGTGAACTACGAAGACGTCTACGTGGGACAGGTGATGCAGGCCAGCCCGACCACCGTAACCCCGGGCGACCGCGTCATCCACGCGCGGAGGCTCCTGCTGGATGAGGACCTGCTTGTCCTCCCTGTGATGGAGGGAGGAAAGCTCGTCGGCGTCGTCACCGTTCGAGATGTAGCCATGAAGCTTGTAGCGTTCCAAGAGGTCGTCCCTGACCGGTACAAGAGTGAGCGCATCCGGAACCTCCTCGTGGGGGACATCATGAGTCAGCCAGCCACGACGATCCGCACGGACGCCCCGCTTCCGCGTGCCGCAAAGCTCATGCTCGAACGGAGGTTTTCGGGCCTGCCTGTGGTTAACCTCGAAGGAGAACTGGTTGGCCTGCTAACGAAGACCGAGCTCACCGAGGTCGCGCGCGAACGCCTTTGAGTAATGCTTTAAGATTTTGTGCCGAACTATACTAGGGCGGCCGTGGTCCAGCCTGGTTAAAGCCAAACGCTGCCAAAGGACTCAAGCTTCCCATGAGCCCGGGAATAGCTTGCTGCGCGGGTTCGAATCCCGCCGGCCGCACCACAGTTTTTGAATCCCCAAAAGTTTTTATGCCACGAAGTGAACTAATTAGTTCATGATGCGAACTAAAATAACAGATGTTCTCTCGAGGGTTTTGGGCTCGGAAAAACGAAGGAAGATTGTTAGGGCTATGTTAAACCACCCAGAGAAGGATTGGAGTGTTCCCGAACTCGAAAAAACTACTGGGGCCCCCCATGCGACGGTCTGG
>JASEJC010000038.1 GCA_030016755.1 Candidatus Hodarchaeaceae archaeon
TTTCGGGTTTCCTCGAGCAGCTCCTTGAGGGCGCGGTACCCCCCACGGTCTGCGGTGCCGTGGATGTTGTCGGCCTCGTCCAGCACGATCAATCGTCTGCCGCTGGCCCCTCCAAACAAGGTCCCGGTGGTCGCTGCGGTTCCGGCCACGCGTTTGACCTCCGCCAGGGTGCGCTGGTCGCTGGCGTTCATCTCGATGAGGTCCCAGCCGAACTCGCGGGCGAGGGCAGCGGCGGCGGCGGTCTTCCCCGTCCCAGCAGCTCCATAAAGAAGGACGGCGGGCTTTGACGGCTTGCCCCGCTTCCAGCTCTCAGCCCAGCTTGTGATCTCCTGAACTGCTTTCGATTGGCCAACAATATCGCGAAGTTTGCGCGGCTGGTACTTTTCGACCCACAGCTCCGACATTCAGGCACCGAACCAAATTTGTTGGAGTTTGATTTAAGTTTACGCAACGGCGGATTTTCTTCCCCTACAAGCAACCTCCGCCCAAAGCTTCGGCGGGAAAGATAAACAAAACGGATCCCATTAAATACTGGCGAATGATTTACACGATAGTGGGCGACGAGGTTCGGCTCGTGAGCATCGTACTCGAAGTTTTGTACCACAAGAAATACGATAGAAAATTTGGGTACCGCACCACCTAGAACCACAGAAATCGGCCCTAAGCGAGCGAGTTAAACAGATTAAAGTGAAAACGTCTACTCAGAGTGAGGGACTTGGTTGAAGTTGGCCGTCATCGCTGACCCGCACCTCGGGACAAAGTGGGGGACGCCCCGGGAGCAGGACTCTTTTGTTCAGCTGCGGGAGGCAATAGAAAAATCCCTAGAACTCGGGGCGCAGCTTATCATCCTCCTTGGGGACATATTCGACACCCGGATCCCGCGGCAGGAGGTCTGGGCCCAATCCATGCGCATCCTCTCCATCCCTGCCGCCCACGGTCGAAGTGAACTCAGGCTCAGCCGCACCATCGACAAAAACCCGGATGAGATCTCGCCCGTGGCGCTGCGAGGGATCCCTGTGGTCGCCCTCCACGGCAACCACGAGCGCCGCACGCGGGGGCTCACGAACCCGGTCGAGGCGCTCGAGGCAGCTGGGCTTCTCATCCACCTCCACCACAACACCCTGGTGTTCGACACCCCGCGCGGCAAGCTCGCGATTCACGGGATGAGCAACGTGCCCGAGCAGCACGCCCGAAAGGTGCTCGCGACCTGGAACCCGAAGCCGGTCAAGGGAGCAATCAACATCCTCTCCCTGCACCAATCGGTCGGGCAGTACGTCTACTCGAGCGAGGAGCTGCCAACCCTAGACGTCCCCGACCTCCCGCCTGGATTCGACCTCTACCTCTGCGGCCACATTCACTACCGCAACGAGACGACGGCCCACGGCAAGCCGCTCCTCTTCCCGGGGGGAACCGAGCGCACGCAGCTGCTCCAGGTCGAGGCGGAGACCCCCAAGGGCTTCTACATGGTCGAGATGGATGATGGGTTGAAGCATGACTTCGTCGAACTGACTTCCGTACGGGATTTCCACTATGCCGAAATGCAGTTTGATGGTGTGAGCGTTTCCCAGCTGAACGAGAGCGTGCGCGCCAAGGTGCAGGAGCTCTTGGAGAGACCGAGAAAAAACTCAGAAAAGCTCCCGCTGATAAGGGTGAGGCTCCTGGGGACGCTCGCTAAAGAGGCCTCGCGCAGCGACTTCGACGAGCGAGCGATCATCCAAGAGTTCGCGGACCGGGCCCTCGTGGTGGTGGGCAAAGCGGATCTGGTAGCTCCAGGGCTAGAGGAGAAGATACAGCTGCTGCGTGAGCTCAAGGAGCGGCGCGCGTCCATTGACGAAACCGCCATGACCCTATTGGAGGACAACCTGCGCGAGGCGGGTTGCACCCCGATGTTCGACGTTCGCGCGCTCTACGGCTTGCTGGTTGAAGAGCGCGAGGAGGAGGCATTCCAGAGCGTGCTCGAGGTCGTTGAGAAACTCGTGAAAATCGAGCTGGGGGGAAGTTAGGTGATAACGCACGTTAAACTGAAAAATTGGAAATCACACAGCAACACGGAACTGCGCTTCGGCGATGGGACAAACGTGCTCGTGGGGATAATGGGCTCAGGAAAGACCGCAATACTGGACGGTATCACTTACGCCCTGTTCGGAACCTTGCCTGCGGTGCAGTCCCGCCGCATCAAGCTGGAGGACTTGATCACGAGCAGGCCGCGCCCGCTCGACCGCGCTGAGGTCGAGGTCGGCTTCATCACGCCAGACGGGGAGGAGTATCTCGTCAAGCGCGTCATCGAGCGGGGGACTGGGACGGCGCTCTCTGAGCTCAGGAAGGCAAGCGGTGAGCTTGTCGAGAGCCCGAGCTCCTCGCGCGTGACCGAGGTCATCAAGTCGCTCCTCGACCTCGACTACGACCTCTTCGAGCGGGCGATCTACTCAGAACAGAACCGCCTCGATTATTTCCTGACGCTGCAGCGGGGAAGGCGGATGGAAAGCATCGACGAACTCCTTGGCATAAACAAGCTCGAGAAGGCGCGCAAGAGCGTCGTCGCCTTGTCCAATCGCGCGGTGGAGCGGGCTGAGGAACGCGAGGTGATGGCGAACCAGCTCAGGCAGGACCAATCGATCGCCCTGCTGCCGACCCATGAGCAAGAGTTGAAAGAGCTCGAAGCGTCCAAGGAGGAAACTTCCATGAGGCTCCAACAGTTGCAGCCCGAGTTGGAGTCAACCCGCGCCCAAGTCCAGGAGTTCCGCAAGACGGAGCAGGAGCTGGCGCAGTTGGAGCAGTCCCGTCGCGGGCTAGAGGGTGCAATAGGAGCTCTGAAAAATCAGATCGAGCAGATCCGGGAGAGGCTTGGGGCTGCTGCCAGCGCCACAGTTGAAGAGATTCAAAAACAAGTGGGTGAGCTTGAGCGAGCCTACAGCGAGAAGGTCTCCTCCGCAAACAGGCTCAGCTCTGACTTGACCGCCGCCAGCTCAAGGCTGCAGAGTCTGGAAACCAGAAAGGCGATGCTTCAAGAGGGAATAAACAGTATAGCTGCCGAGCGCGAACAGAGATTGAGACTACGCGAAGAGTTGGAGGCCCTGAAACCAGAGGAATTGGCAAAGGAGGTCGAACGCCTACAGACCGAATTTCGCAGCACCGGTAACGAGCTCGCCGCTCTTCGCGCTAGAATTCAGGATCTAAGGCAATCCATTGATGAGCTTGCGGCTGCTGGGGCCACATGTCCCGTCTGCGAGAGCCCTCTTGAAGAGGCTAGAAAACAGGAACTTCTGCAACAGCGCCAGGGGCAACTCGATGATTTCACCAAGCGCGCAGGTGAGCTGGAGTACCGCTTGAAGGAACTCGATGAGACCCTGGACCAAAAGCTCAAGCTCCAGCAAAAAAGCACGGCGCTGGAGAGAGAGGTCAAAGAGATTCCGAAGCTTGAAGATGAACAATCGAATCTTTTCAAACAGTTGCAAAAGGTGGAGTTCGAGATTCCAAAAGCTCGAAGCGATAGGGAAAAGCTCAAGAGCGATGCGGAACGCGCCCGCGAGGAAGCGGATGAATTTCACGAAAAACTATCAAGCTCAAAACAAACCCTCCAACTGCGATTCGACTTGAGCAGGCTGGATCTTGAATACAAGCAAAAGCTCGAGGAGAGCGCGCGCGTGCAACAGGCGCTGGAGCAGCTGAAGCTCACCTACGACGAGATAAAGGCGGAGGGGCTTCGGAAGCGGTTGGAAGAACTCGTGGGGGCACACGAGCGCCTGCGCGCGGAGCTCTCGGGCAAGGAGCAGTTGTTGGCCGAGAAGAGGAGATTTGTGGAAAGCGTGCGGGAAAAGCTCGCGCTGATTTCGCGCTACGAGGCCGAGGTCAAACACCTGCGGGAGGCTGCTCAAGCGTTGACCACCATCCAGACCGCGCTCACCCGAACCCAGACCTCCATGCGCCGGATGTTTATAGATGGTGTCAACGAGGTGATGAGCGACCTCTGGGAGAGCATCTACCCCTATGGGGATTTCGTAGGAATCCAGCTGGGGGTCGAAGGTGGGGAGCGGGGTGGAGACTATGTGCTACAGCTCCGCGACCGCTCGGGCAACTGGATTTCCGTCGAGGGGATAGCAAGCGGGGGGGAGCGGACCGACGCCTGCCTCGCGCTCCGCATAGCGTTCTCAATAGTCCTCGCGCCAAACCTCAAGTGGATTGTCTTCGACGAGCCCACCCACAATCTAGACTCGGAGGGGATTCAGGAGCTGGCGAAGATACTGAGGGACCGCCTCCCGGAAGTGGTGAAGCAGATAATCATTATAACCCACGAGGAGCGGCTTGAGAGCGCCGTGAGCGGTTACCTATACAGGTTTTACCGCAACAAGGCCGCAGATGAGCCGACCCGCGTGGAACAGGTCACGGTGCCGGAGCTGTTCGAGTGATCATATGCAAGTGACATGTGTGAGGGGGAGGCCAAAGCTGATCGGAAGGGGGGTATACCGGACAGTGTTCAAGGTTGGGAACCTCGTGCTCAAGGTGGAGCGGGGTAAAGGAAAAAGCATCACAAAACTGCGAAAGCGAGCTACTGAGGTCGACTCCCACCAGCGAATGATAAGGAGAGAGCTAACATTTCTTCCAGATTACTACGGCGCGGTTCTAGCTGGAGTTCGGCGGGATGGAGTCATCTTCCCAGCAATCATCACGTTCCACGAATACGTAAAGCCCCTCCCAACCTACTCGATCAGAACTCTGCGGGCCATCTTCAGCTTAATCGAGAGGGCGAGCGAGCGGGGGTACGTGCTTGACATAAAACCATCGAACTTCGGGGAGAAACGGGAAAAAATTTTCTACCTTGACGAGTACGGCATCGGGAAAGGCCCAATCCCCCCAGACGTGCTCGAGGATCTGAGCAAGTTCGCCCAATTCGCGCTCAAAAAAATAAAGCTGAAAAAGCCCGCCTGGCCACCATCACTTCGCAAGCGACCTTAGTTCTCTAACAACACGCGTGACGGTTGCGGCGGCGCTCCCGAGATATCTCCGCGGGTCCATGAATTTTTCAAGCTCTTTTACCGTGATGTATTTCGTCACCTTCCGCTCCTTGCTCAGCACGGCGGCGAGAGGTACGCCCTTTTGCAGGGACGCAGCGCTGCATCGCCTTAGTACCGCGTGGGCCTCCTGGCGGCTGAGCCCGCGGCGGGTGAGCTCGATCATCACTGCTTCAGCCATGTTCAGCCCGCGGGTGAGCTCGAGGTTCCGCTTCATCTGGTCGGGGAAGACGAGGAGGTTGTCGAGCACGAAGATGGATGTCTTCAGCATTTCATCGATGAGGAGGAATGACTCGGGCAGGAGCACCCGCTCGCAAGAGGAGTTCGTCAAGTCACGTTCATGCTCTAGCACGACGTTCTCCAGCGCCGCCTGCGAGTTCGCACGAAGCACCCGCGCCAGCCCGCAGATTTTCTCGCACTGGATGGGGTTGCGCTTTTGGGGCATGGTGCTGCTCCCTATCTGCCGCGCTGCGAACGGCTCCGCGAGCTCGCCGATTTCGGTGCGCTGGAGGTTTCGGATCTCGCGGGCTATTTTGTCCAAGGTGCTCCCGAGCAGCCCGAAAAATGAAACGAGTTCAGCGAAGCGATCGCGCTGGAGGATTTGGTTTGATGCCGTGGCAGCGGGTAGCTCGAGCTCCTGCATCACGAGCTCCTGAATTCTCGGTCCCTTGATCCCCCAAGCTGCCCCGGTTCCGACCGCTCCGCTCATCTTTCCAGCGATCACGCGGGGCTTGAGCTGTTCGAGCCGCTGGAGGTGCCGCCCGAGCTCGCACGCCCAAATCGCGAACTTCAGCCCAAGGGTCGTGGGGACGGCATGTTGCCCGTGGGTTCGCCCAACCATGATGGTATTCTTGTGCCTCGTGGCTCGGTTGAGGACCACCCGAAGCAACTTCCGAAGGTCGCGTTCGACTATCGCCAACCCATCGCGAATTTGCAGGGCAGCGGCGGTGTCGAGGATGTCGTTGCTCGTGGCGCCGAGGTGCACGAATCGCCCGGCCTTTCCCGATGCTTTTGCCAATGCGAGGACGAGTGCCATCGTCTCGTGTTTGACCTCCCGTTCGAATTCACATATTCGCTTGACCCCAACGCGCTTGATTGATGCGCTTTGGGCAATTTTGCCCGCGTCAGCTTTTGAAATCAATCCAACATTTGCTAGCGCCTTCGCAAGCGCCGCTTCGACATCGAGCATTCGCTGGAAGCGGGTTTCGAACTCAAAAATGGAGCGCATCTCCCGGCTTCCGTATCGCGCCTCAATCGGGTGGACGGGCAACTTCAACCCCTAATCGACAAGTTTTGGGGCGCAATAAAGCTTTGCGGTTGATACACTAACTTCATCGATGGGAGTAAGCGCGGCTCCCGATCTTAGGCCCCCCATACCTATCCTTTCCGCCGCCCCATAAGTAAGACGATGATATGGTAGAAGAGAGGGTAGT
>JASEJC010000039.1 GCA_030016755.1 Candidatus Hodarchaeaceae archaeon
GGTCGATTGCGATGACATGTTTGCCGAGCTTTTTCAGCGCCTCAGTTCGATCGCCATCCTCGAGTGGAACCAGCACAACGTCCGCAGCAGCAATCCCCCGTCGGTCGACCTTCCTCCTATCGCTGTGAATCTCCTTTATTCTGGTCGAGAATTTTTTATCAGTACCGAGCACTTCCCCTGCACCATGTTTCCGCAACCATCGGGCTATTGCGATTTCGCGTTTTGTTGAACTGTGAAAAAGGTTAACCTCGAGTTTCGCGTTCGTGATTCTTGCTAGGCTCACAATCTCGGAGGGCACGAGCGCCGCCACGTTGCCGTTCACTGAAATTACCGGGCGCTTGGCCAAGAGGAACATCGCAGCGGCGGCCTCGATTGCGCGCTTGGCCTGCTCGGTCGTTCGCTCGCCCAAGATGTAGTCGAACGCCTCCCCTCTGCCGTGCGCCGCCAGCCCCTCCGGCACCACCAAGCCAGCCTCAAAACCCTTCACTAGACGCTCCCGAATGTGCAGCGATTCGGCGCGGGGGTGGCGGGGTGAAATTTTCCCTATGTGAACCACCAGCCACTCTGACTCCTCAAAAGCACGACCCAAAAGCTTTTTGATTGAGCATGAATTTCTAAAATGGTGGATATGCGCATACCCCCCATCTCGATTTTGCCGCTCACCCTAGCGCTGATTGCTCTGGTGATCGCGGGGTACACGACCGGGCTATCGATGTATGTCACGATAGGACTCGCCGCTGCTACGGTATTGGTCGGAATCGCCGTAATTTTTCAATACGTCGGCTCACCAGAGACCAAGCAGGTCCCCCTCGAGAATTTCTCGCTCTGGGCAGATGTGGGGGAGCCAGGGGCAGAACTCAAGCGGCTGAGCCCCGATGATATCGCGCCGGCAGTTCGCATAGCCAGCGCTGACCTGGGTTCTATTGCTACCAATGCGGAGTTGTTAGGGGCCCGCATATCCCTGCTGGTAGGTAGGGAGGGGTTTGAGGGCCTAGGCGAGGAAAAGCTACACAGGCAGGTTGAGAACATCGCCCGCGATCTCAATGCGGTTGTTAAAAAGTTACGCGCGACCAACGGGTTCCCACCAAAAACCATGGCTTTGCTCGAACAACATGCTGCTCAATCGGATCGGATCGCCAACAAACTCTTTGGGTTTGAGCGTGGAAAATCGGAGGTCGTTCACATCTACGTGGAGCCACTACGCCGAGCAGCCGAAAAACTCTCCCGTGATCTCAGACTTGCATCCGCGAACATGTCTGATTTTGTGCAGGGTGCGGCGAAGGAAACAAGTCCCTAGGGGCGGCGCACGTGGCAAAGCCGCACGTGAACTTGGTCTTCATCGGCCATGTCGACCACGGGAAATCTACGCTCATCGGCAGGCTTCTGGTCGATCTCGGCGTGGTACCAGAGAAGGAATTGAAAGACGAGGCGGGGAGCTTCAAGTTTGCTTGGGTGATGGACCGCGAAAAGGAGGAAAGGGCGCGGGGGCTCACGATCGATATCGCTTATCAAAAGCTCGAGACACCAAAAAACATCATAACCATCATCGACGCCCCAGGGCACCGCGACTTCGTCAAGAACATGATCACAGGGGCGAGTCAGGCAGATGCTGCTGTGCTCGTCGTGGCGGCGGACGATGGAATCATGCCGCAGACTAGGGAGCACGCAGCGCTGGCGTTCACCCTCGGGGTTGGCCAGCTAGCGGCGGTGATAAACAAGATGGATCTCGTCGACTTCAGCGAGGCGGTCTACGAGAAGTTGAAGGGCGGCATGATTTCGTTGCTCAGCGGGATAGGTTACCGGAACGCTGATAAATTCTCCTATGTCCCCGCTTCAGCTTTTCACGGCGAGGGCGTCACGAAGCCGAGTTCCAAGCTAGGGTGGTACAAGGGACCGACCGTGCTCGGGGCGCTCGAGGAGTTCACCGAGCCCGAAAAGCCGATTGACAAGCCCCTCAGGATTCCAATTCAGGATGTTTTTTCGATCACTGGCGTCGGGACGGTGCCGATAGGGCGGGTGGAAACAGGCATGCTGAAAGTCGGGGATGACCTCGTTTTTGAGCCCTCCGGGAGCAGCGGTGAGGTTCGCTCGATCGAGATGCATCACGAGCCCATCCAGCAAGCCGTGCCTGGTGACAACATCGGCTTCAATGTAAGAGGAATCTCAAGGGATGACGTGAAACGGGGCGATGTCGCGGGCCACGTGGATAAACCGCCCACGGTCACAAGCGACTTTACGGCCAAGATCGTTGTCCTCGCGGTCCCGACAGACCTCACGCCAGGTTTTGTACCGCTGTTTCACTGCCACGCCGCCCACGTCCCGGGAAAGTTGACCGAGATCTTGCAGAAGATAGATCCACGCACTGGGGCAGTCGTGGAGGAGAAACCGAGCGCTTTGAAAAAGGGGGATGCGGGGGTCATCAGGGTGGTCCTGAGCAAACCCATGGTGATCGAGCGCGTGAGCGACATCCCAGAGCTCAGCCGCTTCGCCATCCGGCACGGCGGGCAGACGATTGCGGCTGGGATGTGCGTGGACCTAGTACCCGTAAAATAACTAAAGCTTTGGTATCTCCGGCGGCCTAAGCTTGTGGGCCACCCTGCGCTCCCGCTCGATGAAATGTCCCACCCGTTCGACATCAATACCAACCGCCTTCGCTATAGTTTCTGGCTTCAGCTTGAGGTCCAGCCCAGCGTAAATCATGTCGAGCTTTTCGTACGAGATCCCGAGCTCCCCCTCGTCGGTCTGCCCCCGCCAGAGCCCAGCCGAGGGCACCTTATCAATTACCTGTTTCGACAGCCCCAGATATGCTGCGAGTTGTCTCACCTGCGTCTTGTAGAGGTAGCCGAGCGGGAGGAGGTCTGCGCCACCATCCCCAAATTTAGTGAAATACCCAGCCCTGAGTTCGCTCCTGTTGCTGCTACCAACCACGAGTCGGTTCAGCAGGTTTGCATAGTAATATAGAATTGTCATCCGCACGCGGGGTTTAATGTTCGCGGCTGGGAGCTGGGCCCCGATCTGATAATCGGTCAGATTTTGGCGCACGCCCAGCACGGCGGGGGAAATGTCAACGATCCTGAAAGCTATGCCGAGCTTGTTGGCGACTTCGCGGGCGTCAGCTACATCTCGGGGGTCCGTTACTCCCGCCTCAGGCATGGAGACTCCAATAACTTTGCTCGCCCCGAGAGCCTTTGTGCACAGGATAGCCGTCACCGAGGAGTCCAACCCACCGCTGAGTCCGACCACCACACCATCGGCCCCTGCTTCGCTCACGCGTTTTTTGATGAACGCGACAAGCTTCTGTTTAGTGGAGGCGGGGTTGATCCTCAGGGCGTTTTCGATTCGCTTTAAGACATCTTTCCCCGCCATCAGCTCACCCTAAAACTTCTTGGGATAGGAGCCGGCGACTTTCAGCATGGCCGTCTTCTTTCGGACCCCGATCAGAGCTTCTTTCACCTTTTGGTCTTCGCGGTGCCCCTCGAGATCTATGAAGAATAGATAATCACCGAGCGCCTTCTTCGATGGACGCGATTCAATCTTCGTGAGGTTTATCCTTCTGGATGCGAACTCACCCAGAATCTCGTACAAGATCCCTGGCCTATCGGTCGCGGTGTAAAACACTATCGATGTCTTATCCCGTCCCGTCTTCTTGGCGTCAGTTTTCGCGAGGCAGAGGAATCGCGTGAGGTTGGTTTCGCCCGCCTGGATCTCGTCGCGCAACACCTGTAGCTCATAGAGTTGGACAAGAGCTTTTGGCCCGATTGCAGCCATGTGGGCCTGCTTCAGTTTGCTAACTTGTTCAGCGGCCTTCGCGGTGCTGGTCATTTCGATGAGCTCGGCGTTTGACAGGTTCTTGCGGAGGAACTCACGGCATTGAGCTAGCGCCTGAGGGTGAGAAAGGACTTGGGTGATTTTCTCAAGCTTTGCCCCTTTCACCCCGAGGAGGGCGTGCGATATAGGCACGACGATTTCAGCCTGGATCTTCACGTCTTCCCATGCCAAGACATCGAGGGTTTCGCCCACGGATCCCTCCCGCAGGCTTTCAACCGGGACGACGCCAGCATCCACCTCACCACGCGCGACCGCCTTCGCGACATCGGTGATCATCGGGTAGGGCACGATTTCGCCCTTGCCCTTGAAGTGTGTTCGCGCGGCTATTTCGGCGTAGGTGCCGCGTGGACCAAGCACTCCGATCTTCATGCACCCCCACCTTCAAACTGTTTGTACAATCCCTCGTATGCGCGCTTCGCCTCCCCTGCACCGAACGGAGCTAGCGCCTCCTTGAACATCGCCCTGGCGCTTTTGGCGTCACCCGCGGAGAAGGCGATATCTAACGAACGGCACGCTTCAAGCATGGAGCTCCGCACCATCCTAGCGTATCTGTTGTACACTTGGAGTTCACCGTATAGCTCGGGGTTCCCAGCGAGCACGGCTTTCGCCAGGTTCATCAGCGTAGCGAACATTGGGGTGCGAAGCTTCTCGGCCTGCTTGAGCCCCCGCATTGACTTGATCGCGTTGAGGTAAGCCAGAAGCACGAAGTGGGTCATGCACTGTATTATAGCCATCAACCGGTCATGTTCCTCAGCTTCCATCTCGCTGACGCGCGCGCCAAGCCCGACCAATATCCGCTTCAACTCCGCGTAGCGTTTTCCTGGTCGGACCGGGACGACCACGAAATCCTTGCCTTTAATGCTTGTTGCACCAGGACCGAAAAGTGGGTGAATCGATACCAGTTCTAACTTAACCTTCACCTCTTGCATCGCTTCAACGACATCGCTCTTCACGGAGGCCACGTCTGCTATAAGGGCGTCCTTCCGCGCAACCTTCGCGAGCGACTTGACGACCTCAGGAGTCTTTGAGATCGGCACCGCTACCAGCACGAGATCGGCCTCCGCGGCAGCTTCCATGATCGGTTTGGAGCTCACGCACAGCTCGGACGCGATTTTTTCGGCTTTCGTTGCGCTGATATCGGCCACCACCACCTCACCCAGGTTTTGTTTCGCAAAGCCTGCGAGCCATCTGCCCATCGCGCCCGTACCTATAACAGCGACTTTCACCTACTCTTCCTCCTGAGCTCCTTTCGCGCGGCGGCCTCCATAACTTTAATGGGTGCACGCTTCCCGGTCCATATCTCGAACGCTAGCGCCCCCTGGTGGACGAGCATCCCCAGCCCGTTGACGGTCTTTGCTCCAGCTCGCCTAGCCTCCCGCAGCAGACGTGTTTCAATCGGTTTGTAGACGATGTCGTTCACGACCAAGCCACGGTGCATCATGTCTGAGGTCACGAGGGTCTGGTTGACGGCCGGGTGCATACCAACGGATGTGGCGTTGATTAGCACATCCGCGTTCTTCAAGGCTTTTTTGAGTTGGTCACGGTTCAAGGAGATTGGTCTGGCGTGCATCCCGAGCTTTTGCTCAATCATCAATGCAAGTGCTTTCGCGCGAGGGACCGTGCGGTTGGAAATCGTGAGCCTCGCACCCGCCTTTGCAAGCGAGAAGGCGATGGCGCGGGCAGCCCCACCAGCACCCAGGAGCACTACCTCCTTACCTTTAACGGACCCGATTTTATCCTCAAGCGCTTGGAGGGCACCATCTCCATCCGTGTTGAACCCGATGAGCTTCCCGCGCTGATTTTTTATCGTGTTGACCGCCCCCGCCAAGCTTGCGGACTCATCGAGTTCATCCAGCAGGTCTGCGACGGCGATTTTGTGGGGGATGGTAACGTTGAGCCCAGAGATTCTCATCGCTCGAACCCCTGCGATGGTGTCGGCAAGGAACCTTGGGGGGACGTTGACCGCAGCATAGACACAGTTGAGCCCGAGCTTCTCGAAGGCGGCGTTGTGCATAGCGGGAGAGACGGTCTGCTCGACAGGGTCGCCGATCAGAAGGAATATCTTGAGCGCAGGACTCAACTTTTGACCTCCTCTGGTGTCAGTTCCTGTAACAGCCGCTTGGTCGTCGCCACATCGAGCTGCCCTGGCGCGGTTTTTGCACCAGCCGCCGCGTACACAATCGGCGAGCCGAAAATAGGTGCAACGAGCCGGGTTATCCTCCCCACGTCCCCCATCGCGAACGCTATGACAGGCACTGGTGTCGCCTTCTGAATCTGGATAAAAAAGTCCAGCATGCGGAACGCGTCGTCTGTGCTTTTGGCGAAGGTCACGAGCTTAGCTAGGTCACAGCCAGCCCTAGCGATATTGTCCAAGGTGCCGGCGAGCACCTCAGCTGGCGGGGTCTTGGAGAAATCGTGGTGGGACATGAGAACGGTCACGCCAGAGCGCCTTGCCTTCGACACAACTTGGTCGCGCAGCTTTTTCGGGGTCGAGAG
>JASEJC010000003.1 GCA_030016755.1 Candidatus Hodarchaeaceae archaeon
GTTCGATATCATCACACGTGGCACTGCAGAGGTCGTCACAGAAGGAGAACTGCGCGAACTTCTCAAGCACGAAAAATTCACCGCTTACTGCGGCTACGAGCCCTCGGGCAAGATTCACTTCGGCCACGCGCTGACGGTTCGGAAGTTGATTGATCTGCAGGCAGCGGGAGCGCGGGTCATCGTCCTGCTTGCCGACTTGCACGCTTACCTCAACGACAAGGGAACCCTGGAGGAGATTAGACGCGTGGCCGAGTACAATCGGCACTGCTTCATCGCGCTGGGGCTGGACCCGAGTCGCACGGAGTTTTTGCTGGGGTCGGACTTCCAGCTCAAGCCCGAGTTTGTGATGGATGTGCTGCGGATGGCCACCGACACCACGCTGCTCCGCGCCCGCCGCTCGATGGCCGAGATAGCTCGCCACCTGAAGGATCCAGACGTGGCTCAGGTGCTCTATCCACTCATGCAGGCGGTGGACATGGCACACCTTGATGTGGACGTGGCGGTGGGGGGGATCGACCAGCGGAAGGTGCACATAGTTGCGCGCGAGAAGCTTCCCAAGCTGGGCTATCGCAAGCCTGTGTGCGTGCACATGCCGCTGCTGCACGGCTTGGATGGGGCGGCCAAGATGTCGTCGAGCAAGGGGAACTTCATAGCGGTTGACGATGAGCCTTCAGCGATCAAGGAAAAGGTGACGAAGGCTTTTTGCCCGCCGAAAATCGTCAGGGATAACCCAATCATCGAATACGCGGAGCATGTGGTCTTGCCCGCGCTTGGGAAGTTGGAGGTTTCAAGGGAGGCGAGGTACGGCGGCCCACTCGAGATAAAGGATGCGGCGGAGCTGCGGAAGCTGTACGCGACAGGGAAGCTACACCCAACTGACATGAAGGCTGCGGTTGCGGAGGCGCTCGTGGAGGTGCTCGCGCCGGTTCGGGAGTACTTCGAGAAGCACCCGGATGCGAGGCTCGCGCGGCCATCCCAAGTTCTCTAGTCCTCATCTAGTTGTTATAAATATAACAACAATGCAACAACAACTTTTTAGGTGAGGGCGAGAGATTAAAATTGATCATCAAATCAAGCCAGAATCACCATCAG
The DNA here is from genome assembly GCA_030016755.1 of Candidatus Hodarchaeaceae archaeon. Lineage (GTDB taxonomy): Archaea > Hadarchaeota > Hadarchaeia > Hadarchaeales > Hadarchaeaceae > JASEJC01. The sequence continues at coordinate 1,093 of JASEJC010000003.1, forward strand.
GCTCATTCTGGCTTTTCGAGGGCTGTTGCCCTTGGAAGGAAAAAGTCTGCAAGAACTAGTAGCCGAAAAGCTCGGCAAAAAGGAGGAATTATCTATGCGAGAGGATATTGGTACGACCAAGTATCTTATCCACGCCAAAATAGAGGCGAACGGCGTGGTGGAGCGCCCGGATGTCGTGGGCGCAATTTTCGGACAGACTGAGGGGCTCCTTGGGGACGAGCTCGACCTCCGCGAGCTGCTGAAGACCGGCCGGATCGGGCGAATCAAGGTTGAAATAAACTCCAACCAGGGGAAATCCTCGGGCACCATAACAATCCCATCCAGCCTCGACCGGGTGGAAACTGCGATCATAGGTGCCGCGCTTGAGACCATCGACCGCGTCGGACCGTGTGAGGCCACAATAAAAGTCGAGCGAATCGAGGATGTACGCGACGCGAAGCGGAAGTTGGTCATCGATCGAGCCAAAAAGCTCTTAGAAGCTTTGGAGGAGGTAGCGCCAGAAACCCAAGAGATAACTGAAAGGGTGAAGGAATCGGTGCGGCTTGAGGAGATAGGTGAGTACGAGGGGCTGCCGGCTGGCCCAGGGGTACGAGACTCTGACGCCATCGTAATCGTCGAAGGGCGTGCCGATGTGCTGAACCTGCTGCGGGCAGGCATCCGGAACGTGATCGCCATCGAGGGGACAAGCGTGCCCCCAGCGGTGATCGAGCTTAGCAAGAACAAGACCGTGACGGCCTTCCTCGACAGCGACCGTGGCGGGGACTTGATTCTCAAGGAGCTGCTGCAGGTCGCCGATGTGGATTTTGTGGCCCGCCCACCTCAGAACCGCAGCGTTGAGGAACTCACGCGAAAAGAGATAATCAAGTCGCTGCGGAACAAGGTACCTGTCGAACATGCTATTGCGGAAGCCCGAGGGAAACCGGCGCCTGAGCCAGCACCGGCCGCCGAGGAAACCCACGATTTGGAGCAACTTGAAACCACTATAGGCAAGCTACGTGGAACCTTGAAGGCGCTGCTCCTCAACGAGCGATTTGAGCCAATTGGGGAGACGCAAGTTAGGGACCTCAGGGACGAACTCTTAAAAACCACAGGTGTAAATGCCGTGGTCTTCGATGGTGTCGTGACCCAGGAGTTCGCAAATTTAGCGGCAAGGCACGGCGTCCGATACGTGGTGGGGATGCGCTCACGGGTTGAGTCGGTGCCAAAAAATACACGAATTCTGACTATGGATGAACTCCGAAGGTTGAGGTACAGGAAATAGCCACTAGAACGGCCGCTCCATCGCCACCGCCGTCTCGCCGTCCTCGTAATAGTAAGGGATCTCCCCCCGCTCCCTGAACCCCAACCTCAGGTAAAACCGCTGCGCCCCAACGTTGCTTTTCCGGACCTCCAGCCGCACGAGCTTGGCTCCCTTCGCGCGGAGGCGGTTCATGACGTGCTCCATGAGGGCTGAGCCTATCTGCTGTCTGCGGCACTGGGGATCGATGCCAATAGCCAAAACGTGGCCGGTCTCCCCCCACCGTAGCGCCCCTATCACGTAACCCACCACCTTGCCGTCTGCCTCAGCGACGAGGAAAGTGTCCGGATGCATCGAGTGTAGGCGGTTGAGGAGATCGAGTGGATAGGGGTCCTTGAAGCACTTGTACTCGATGATGAGGATTGCCTGCATGTCATTCGGCGTCGCATCCCTTATTCGGACGAGCCGCTGGGCTACCATATTGAGCCCCAATTACGTTTAAGCGGGCTGGGATAAAAATGTCAAACGTTTGACATCTGGGGTTGGCGCATGCGAGTCATCCACAAGGACTTGAAGCATGGAAGAATCAAGCTGGCCGTCGAAACCTTGGATGACCTCTGGCACCTCCAGCATCTCGTCGAACCAGGCGACATAGCTATGGCATCGACTTGGCGGCGCGAACGTGAGACTGGGGACAAGCTCCGCCCCGAGCGGCTTGAGAAGCGGCGCGTGACACTCTCCATCCGCGTCGAGAGCGTCGAGTTCCACAAACACGCTAATCGCCTCCGCCTGCTGGGAACCATCATCGAAGGACCAGATATGGGCAAGCACCACTCCTTCAGCCTAGAGCCAGGATCTGCTCTCGCCATCACGAAGGAGTGGAAGCCGGACCACCTCCAACGGATCCGTGATGCAGTCAGAGCAAGCCGGAGGCCCCGCGTCCTGCTCGTGGCGCTTGACGATTCCTCGGCAGAACTAGCTCTGGTCCGCCAGTACGGGTTGGATGAGCTGGGGGCCATCTCGCGCCCTCGGGCTGGGAAGCTCTACGCGGTCGAGCGAGAGGCCGACGAAAAGAAGTTCTTCCACAGACTGGCCGAGGCGATGAAAGATGTGATTGCGCGCGAGGGTGTCCGAGCGGCGATCGTCGCTGGCCCTGGCTTCACCAAGGATGCATTCACCGCATTTTTACGCGAGAAGTTTCAAGAGCTCGCCCTCACGGTTAGACGCGATGATGTCAGCTCGGGCGGCAGGGCCGGGCTCTACGAGATGGTGCGGCGCGGGCTGGTCGAGCGGGTTTCCCAAGAGGACCGGGTTTCGCGCGAGATATCTCTGGTCGAGCAGCTCATGACCGAAATCGCTAAGGAGGGGCTTGCGACCTACGGGAAGGCAGAAGCCGAACGCGCCGCTTCGGTGGGCGCAATTGAGAAGCTGTTAGTGGCAGACGAGCTCCTGAGGGCCAACCGGGTAGATGTGGAGGAGCTACTTGAGGAGACGCGAAAGACGCGAGGTGAGGTAGTAGTCATCAGCACGGAACATGATGGCGGTAAGCAGTTGTTGGCCCTTGGGGGCATCGCCGCCCTGCTGAGGTTCAAGATTTAGAAATCAAGCAAGCCGAAAGCCGGAGGACAGTAAATCCCTGCCTCTTGATTGTCTACAAAAATCCTGCCATCGGCGCGCGCACCCTTCAGTTGTGCATTTAGAGGAACTTGATTTCCATTGACCCAGTGGAGCACCTGCAGGTGGGTCTGATCTAGGCCTGGCCTGGTGTCATACGCCACGCGGGCCCTGCCCCTCAAAACTATTTCATCACCCCCACGAAGCTCGGTCACGAACCATTCCTGAGTGGACTCACCGGGCAGGGGCGCGCCATAATCTGCCCCATCCGCGAGGTGGTACTCCTGCGCCGCAATCACCTTCAGATTTTTGTAGGTTCGGTTGCTCATGTTCCTGAGGCGAATCTCGAAGCTCATGCATTGCCCGATAAAGTAGACAGCGTAGGTTCCAAAGTGCCCCTCATCGTAACTTCCGCCGGCGTACCAAGCCCACCCCGAGAAGTGATAGGTCGCCCCAGACTCGTCGATGGTCAAGGTTCCCGGGAAATCTGTGTAAACGATTTCATACTCTAGCGGGGCCGCGTCGCCTAAATGCTTCCCACGCTGTGCCCCTGCAGTCACTGTGGGGGTGAACATTAAAACCAGCGCTAAACCTAGCACTAGGCTTGGTAAGTGTTTCATCAATTTTACTCCCTGACTTAGTTTTAAGTCTTTTTTCTAGCCCACCACCACAAAAGGTATTTCAGCCATTGGATTACTTGACACTTGGAGGTGAACTATGCTAGCTGCGTTGGCTGCGGCGGTGCCTGACTTCGTGAAGCAGGCAGCTGAGGCCCTAAGAAACGCGTCTCCAGCGATGCTCATCATCGTCGGGGCTGTGCTCTTCCTCTTCTCTGGGGCCCTGAAATGGCTGGTGAAATGGATAGGGGCCGGGATGGTAATATACGGGCTGCTGACGCTCTTGGGATATCTCTAGGGCGCCTACCGAGAGCTCGGACAAGGCCGCTGAAAATATAACTACACCGACCTAGTTATTAACTAACATGTCGGCCGTACCGATTTACGGGTCCCCAGCGTTATTGGTGAAGATCGAGCGCGAGCGCACGCTGGTGGTCGCCGATCTGCACCTAGGTATCGAGGCTGAGCTGGCCAAGAAGGGTATCTCGCTGCCAAGCCAAATTCCCAAGGTAAAAGCGAGGCTCCTTGAATTGATAAAAAAGCGGAAGCCCGACCGACTAATTTTCTTGGGTGACGTCAAACACAACGTCCCAATCGCCAGCTGGCAGGAGTGGCGCGAGCTCCCTGGATTTTTTGAGGAGTTGACAAAACTCGTCCGCGTCGAGGTCGTCCGCGGGAACCACGATGGAGGGTTGGAAGGTATGGTGCCCCGGTGGGTCACAATCCACAGTGCGCGGGGCGTGGCCCTGGGCAAACGCCGCCGGGTGGGGCTCATGCACGGTCACACTTGGCCTTCGCCGGAATTGCTTGATACGAGGCTTCTCATCGCCGCCCATAACCACCCAACAGTCGAGTTTCGTGACGAGTTCGGGGGGCGAACAGTGGAACCCATCTGGCTCAGGGCCAAGCTTGATGCTTCAAAATTTCCGATGACACTTCAGAAGCAAATTAGAGGTGAATTACCGGAGTTGCTCGTGGTGCCGGCATTCAATGAACTCGTGGGGGGTGCCGCAGTGAATCGTGGGATACCCAAAGAATTAATCGGCCCCATCTTCAAATCCAGCGCCGTAAAACTCGATGAAGCCGAGGCCTACCTGATCGACGGGACACTTTTGGGTGAAATAGGTGGCCTGAGAAAGTGAAAACAAACGTTAACACCTAAAAAAAAAGACTTGGACACAGGGGTTGTTATGGGGGCTCTGTTTGCCGGAGAGCGGCCAAAATTCACCGTGAACACGATAGTTGTGGTGATCTGTGTATTTCAGGCAATGATGTTGTTTACCCAATTCTCTTTTCAGGAATTTTTTGCGTTTTTCACAAGCGGGATGCCCAGGCCCGCGGTCTGTGGTCCACTGCTGCTCACGTGGGCAATTGTGTGTCCTCTATCTCGCGAACGTCTTAAAATCACCAAAAATTCCCACAGTCCTCGCTGCGATTTGTGTGTATTTTGGAACCATGACACTTTTGTTTTCAGACCCGAGCAAGTGGGTGTAGATATGTCCACCTTTGCTTGGGCGACCTCAGTTCACGCTCTCGAGACCTACATCGGGTATGGGTATTTCATCGAATCTGCCGTCAAGAAACTAAAATTGTGGTGAGCGAGCGCGCGGCGCTGTTCAAATAACGCCTTCAGCCCGCGCGCATCGCAAGATTTATGTAGTTGTGAGTGACATTCACAACTATGAGAGGTGGGTGAGTCCACGAAGCGGCCGTGTGAGAAAACTTGGCGTGATATTTTGGAGTGGGCTTGGAACAACGATGTCGAGGAGTTCACACATCGTGATTTGCTGGATTTGGGTGTGGTCAGTTACCAAGGCTCACGGAGGCAACGAATCTGGTCGGCCTCATCCACCCTGCACCGCATGCACAAGGCTGGCCTGTTGACGCGGCTGGCGGTGGGCAAGGGACGCCGGGCGAGCCTGTACGCACCCATCACGCGTGATGAGTACCAACGCAAGCTCAAGCAACTCATTTGAACAGCGCCGAGCGCGCCTTCCAAAGCCTTTTTATACAGACACAACGTTAGGCTTCGGGGGAATTCATGGTAGATGCGCTCATCATCGGCGCAGGCCCCGCTGGGCTCTTCGCTGCTCACGAGCTATCTAAAAATTCCAAGCTCTCCGTGACCATCGTCGATTGGGGGCAAGAAATCGAAAAGCGCACCTGCCCGGCCTTTGAAACTGGGAAGTGCATAGGGTGCAAGCCCTGTCATATCATGTGCGGGCTGGGCGGCGCTGGAGGGATGTCCAGCGGCATTTTGAACCTCCGGTACGACATAGGCGGCGACCTCAGCAAGCTCACTAAAAGTGTCCCGAAAGCCGAGAAGCTCGTCAAGGAAGTAGACGACATCTTCGTCGAGCATGGGGCCCCTAATGAGGTCTACGGTATGGATTCCGAGGGGATCGAGGAGCTCACACGACGGGCGGCCGCGGCCGGCATCAAGTTCATCCCAATACCTCAGCGGCACATCGGAAGCGAGTACCTATCTGATGTCATCAACTCGCTCCGACGTACACTAGAATCACGGGGCGTGAAATTCCTGTTTAATTCGCGCGTTGAGCGCGTCGGGAAAGGTGAGGTGGTGATCAACGGAAAAAAGATAAAAACAAAATACTTGTTGGTGGCCCCCGGCCGGGTTGGCGCCGACTGGTTCGCCGAGCAGGTCAAGGCGCTGGGGGTAAAGCTCACCCACGGCCCGATTGACATTGGCGTGAGGGTCGAAGTGCCCGCGGTCGTGTACGAACCCGTGGTGAAGGTGAACTACGATCCAAAGTTTCATATCCGCACAAAAACTTTCGATGATTTTGTAAGAACTTTTTGTACTAATTCCCAGGGGTTTGTGATGGAAGAACGATATGATGACCATGTCGGTGTGAATGGGCAATCGCTGCGAGCGAAAAAATCTCAAAACACCAACTTTGCCTTCCTAGTTCACATCGAGCTCACCCAGCCGGTCACGGACACCACCGCTTACGGGCAATCGATCGCTTACCTAGCGACGACGATTGGAGGTGGGCGTCCGTTGCTCCAACGCTTGGGCGATCTGCGGGCTGGGAGGCGTTCCACTTGGGAGCGCATCGAACGAGGACACGTGGTGCCTACCCTCAAGAGCGTCACCCCAGGAGACATCTCGATGGCGCTTCCCGGCAGAGTCGTGACGGACATCTTGGAGGGGCTCGATCGCCTAGATAAGGTGGCCCCAGGTGTCGCCTCGGATTCGACCCTACTCTATGCTCCAGAGGTGAAGCTTTACGCCATGCAGATCAACGTCGGCCAAAACATGGAGACAAACGTGCCAAACCTCTTCGTCGCTGGAGATGGCGCTGGGCTTTCTCGGGGCATAGTCACTGCGGCCGCTACCGGGCTGCTTGCGGCGAGGGGTATCATCGAGAAGGCCGCAGCGTGAGTCACTCTTCTATTACCTCAATCTTAGTGAGCAACTCTCTTTGGTGCGGCGTGAGCTCGAGCGTGTGGAGACGCTCGGGGACGCGTATCTCTTTCATCTCACCGAAAAGCAGTGTTGAAAAATAACGGAAACCGTTGTCGTTGAGCATGGTCACTATGCGCGTGAGTTCGGGGTGCTTTTCATTTAATCTCAGACTTGCGTCCACGTTTGCCCCGCTTGAGATCCCTACAAAGAGCCCCTCATCCCTGGCTATCCGTTTGGTGGTCCAGATCGCCCGCTCAGAAGAGACCGTAATCACCCCATCCAGCAGCGATAGGTCAAGAATCGATGGCACGAACCCGTCGCCCACCCCCTCTATGCGGTGAGTTCCCCAGCGCTGCTTCGAGAGCACCGGGCACTCTACTGGCTCCACGGCGTAGACTTTGATATTGGGGTCCTGTTCCTTGAGGTATCTCCCAACCCCGGTGAGTGTCCCCCCGGTGCCGACCGCTGCGACGAATGCGTTCAGCCTCCCTCCGGTTTGTTCCCATATCTCCGGCCCCGTGGTCTCGTAATGGGCTTGGACGTTGGTGGGGTTGTTGAACTGATCAACCCAAAAGTAGTGCTCGGGGTCAAGTGTCACCAACTCCTTCACCTGCTTGACCGCCAAGTCCACATCCGACTCGGCTCCTGGTACAGTCATTATCTTCGCCCCGAAGGCGCGAATTGCCTTTATCCGCTCCTCGCTCATCCCCTCAGGCATTATGATCAAAACGTGGAAGCCAAGGTGGGCCCCAAGCATGGCCGTAGAAATTCCGGTGTTGCCAGTGGTGCTCTCGACGATGGTCATCCCGGGTCGAAGCTTGCCGCTCTCAATGCCGTCCTGGATTATCTTCAACAGAATTCGATCCTTCAGGCTACCGGAAGGGTTCATAAACTCTGCCTTCCCGAAGAGCTCTAACGCGGGCCTGCCCGCAAGCTTCGTCAGCTTATCCAGCTTGATGAGCGGCGTGAGGCCTATGAGGTCGCAGATGTTTCCCGCAGCCGCCTTGAACCTGTCCCAATCAGCGCCCATCCGACCGCCCTTTGCCCCCTTCATGAGCACCTAATTTAAGGATGAACCTAAATCTGTTGGGGATGATGTGCGGGTTGTCATTGCAATCATCGTGCCGCTCCTGTTGCTCGGGGCAGTCCAAGCTCAGGAGTGGCCGACATTTGGGCATGACGCACAGCGCACCGGTTACACTGATTCTCCCGCTTCTACCCCTGCAACCGACGAGATCGCGTGGATATTTGATGCCGATGGTGGTCTCTCCTCGCCCGTGGTTGATGGGTATAAGGTATTTGTGGGGTCGGAGAAAGGGTACCTCTACGCAATAAACGTGTTCAATGGTAGAGATATCTGGAAGTTCAAGGCAGGGGGCGAGGTCTCATCGCCCACGGTTGCTGAGGGGCGCGTGTACTTCGGCTCCCACGATAACTCCGTTTATTGCCTGAGGGCCGATAACGGCAAGGAGATCTGGAGCTACTCTACAGGGGGCCCGATTTACTCATCGCCGGCGGTCGTGGACAACGTGGTCTTCATCGCCTCTTTTGACAATCGCGTGTACGCCCTCGATGCGCACGAGAATACAAAACTTTGGGAATTTCAATCCACTTATGTCATCATGTCATCTCCTGCCGTGGCTGAAAACAGAGTTTACATAGGCCTTAGAAGGGTCATGGGCTCCGAGGGATGGAGCGTGGTCTCATTGGACAATGGCAATCTAGCGTGGGAATTCCAAACCGGAGGCCACATCGAATCTACACCAGCCGTCGTTGAAAACCGCGTTTATGTAGGGTCGGACGACAATTATGTGTACTGCTTGGATGCCCGCGACAACGTCGATAACCGGGTGATTTGGCAATTCAAAACCGGTGGTCAAGTTCGGTCTGCGCCGGCGGTAGCAGACAACGTGATTTTTGTTGGGTCAAATGACGGCTTTGTGTATGCCATTAATACTGATGGAGAAGAGGTCTGGAAGCGCAAGACCGATGGAGCCATAGTGTCATCGCCAGCGGCCGCGGACAATATGGTTTTTGTCGCATCTTCGGATGGTTACCTCTACGCCATCAACGCAGCAAACAGTGAGATCGCCTGGAAGCGCTACATAGGCAACACTGGACGGGCGTCACCGGCCATTGCTTACGGCAAGGTTTTCATAGGGACTGAGGACGGCAAGCTCTACTGTTTTGGGAGCTGGGGCCAGGTGAAGGGGGGCGACATAGGGAAGGGATTCATCTATCTTTTCATCGCAGCCCTGCTCATCCTCACTCTCTGGGGGCTCACCCGCTTGAAGCCGCCGAGGCCGAAGCGGGTCAGGAAAAAGAAGTAGTGTGGACTGGGGCGTGATCGTGCTTCTTCGCTTGCGCGATAGGTAATCTTTTTTCGGCATCGTGTGCTCTGCTGTTTACTCCGGTTTATGTGCTATGCAATTACCTGATTTCGTGGAAGAGAAAGAGTTGGTCAGGGAGTTGGGCAATGAATGCAAAAATTACCAGTTCCTATGTTTATACCGAGATTAAGTAGCTCGTTTTATGAATTAATGGTGGGGCCGCCAGGATTTGAACCCGGGATTGCAGGTCTCTTCGCACCGCTCCAATGGGTCATCATCCTTTCGTCAGCAGACCCACAACGGCCACTGGAGCCTGCCTTTAGCCCAGCTTGACGCTGGTGTGCTACCAAGCTACACTACGGCCCCACTGATGTGTGATTTGCGTTATAACTTTAAAAAACCTCTGAAAATCAACCATGTCGCTTCGCAACTAATTCCGCCAGCATTCTTTGCTTCGTTGGGTGGTTAGACCCTATCAAGTTGATAAAATCCTCAGTTGAGCCTTTATTCACGTAAAGTTGGAACTCGGGTGCTCTTCTTTTGGTGTACTCATAGAACTCATAATCAATTACCAACTTATCTAAACAGTTGCTTTTGCACACACCTATATACTTTATAAAGGGCCTCTCAACGCGTCCCAATTACCTTGTAGACCGATTTTTTGCCGCCTTTTTCCGCCATTTTTCATGGGCACCGAAAGTATTCCCACATTTCTACGCGAGTGGCTAGTACAAATTTACGTGAAAAATTACCAGCCCGGCCCATAGATGAAAAGCACCACGAAGATGGCAACTAGGACCGCGATGCCGAGGATACGCAGCAGGACCGAGGGCTTCGGGCGCTCGGCAATCTCATATTCTTCCATCTCCCCCATCATGCCCTCAGCCGCCATCTGTGCCACCGCTCCCGTCATTGGCGCGAACAGCTCCACGGGTTTCCTCTCCTTGGTCCTAGCCCTGTAGATGTAATACGCCATCCCAAGGATGGACCACGGAATCGCGACGACCAAGAAGAGGTATAGCACGGGGCCGAGGGCTGTAATCCATGGCACCGTGTATGACGGGCTGACCGACGCATTGTACAGGCTCAAGTTCCAAGTGATGATTGCTATGCAAGAGTACACCATGAAGGCGTTCCAGTATGGGTCGGCTGCGGTCAACAGGTAGAGCCCACTCGTCCGCTGCTTCGTGAGGGGCCAGAATAGGTTGTTGCCCATGTGGCCGAAGGTGTCAAGAACTATGTGCATGAACCAGCCCAAGAAAATCACCGCGCCCACAATCCAGTTCATCGTCAGCAGGTAGCCGATCAAGGCAAAACCCAAGCCAAGCGTCAGGCTGTGGCCGCTGCGGCGGTGGAAGGGGATGAAGACGACCTCGATCGACCCGTCCTTGCGCTTGAGGAAGCCAAACGAGGGGCCGCTAAACCCCTTTATCTCGGAGGGTTTCCCGTACCGGTCGATGAGCTTCGGTTTGTATTTTGCAACGCCGAGCGCCTTGTCCGCGGGGGGCTCGGTCCCGAAGGAGGGTACCCCCGACATCGTCACGTGTGGACCAACGCGCACGACCACCTCGTTCATCTTGGTATTGAAATAAACGCTGTAGGACTGCCAGAGGTCCGGGCCCAGCTTCAGCGTATGTAGCTGCACCTTCGTCATCTTGCCAGGCTGCAAGGTGCCTGCTCGGTCAATCTCGGATGCAATTTTTTCCGCTATCTCCTGCGGCCTCATGTCGGTCGGGTCGGGGTCAATGACAACATCGTGTTTTTCCATATAGATCAAGAACTTGAAGTCCAGCGTGTCGGGCAGGAGGCCGAAGATGCCCCCCAGGAGGATTAACAGCGAGTCGTACATCGCCGCGCCCACCACGAGGCTCTTGAAGAACGTCGCGACGGTTATGCCCATGATGAAGTGAGTTATGCCGCGCATCAGTAGACCCCCAAGAATCTAGATATCCCTGCGCCAAGGCCGGCCATGTTCAGGAAAATTGGGAAGAAGAACCCTAATATCAGGTTCAGCCGCCTAGTCCTGAACATCGGTGGGACTAGGCCGAGTCCAGTTGCTATCGTCAGAATTACCAGCCCCTCAAGCCCCGAAAACCAGAAAACCAACAGGATGATCCCTATCAGCACCGCTATGGAGATCTTCTTGAAGCTGAACCCGGCGATTACCTTTGCGACTACGCGGGAGAGGAAAACAAGAAGCATGAACGCGAAAACCGCTGCAACCGCGATCGCTGCCATGAGGAGCCAAAATTCAGAGTCGGTCCTGGGTTGGTAGATGACCCCTGTGATCCACGCCATCCCGCCCCTGGTAAGATGCAGCAGCGGGACCCAGAAGAGGAAGAAAGCTCCCACATAGTAGGCGAACCTCCCTGCACTCCCGGAAATCATGAACTGAACATCCCCCTGTGTCGAAGTTGAATGGCCGGCAAGTACCCCCCCGATACCCGCCGTCACGATGGGTTGGTACGCTGCAAACATCCCACCCAAAAAACCAGATGTCGTGCCACGCGCGAGGTCCTTCTTGCTGATATAGAAGGTGTTTGACACTGTTTGAGGCGGTATGTTGACGCGAGAGGCCATATTCGTCAGCACCCACGGAACCGCGAAGAACCCGACGAAAACCGGCATTATGTTCTGGAATGCTTTGTCTATCGGTGTGATTGGTACATTGAGCACGATGAAACCGAGCATCATCGCGAGGAAGAAAGTGACCCACCCTGCGCTGAGGCTGGCCCAACCATCCTTCAACCTGCCAAACCGCGTCTTTGCCCTGCTGCCCCAGTCCTTCGGCCACTCGGACTGAAGGATGTATACCGTGACTCCGATCAGAACCCAGTGGAAATGCGGGGTCAGAAGCTTTCGAAAGATTGGGAATATCGTGCTCGCAAACGGTGCCAACATCAAAAGCAACACCACGCTGCCCATCGAGCCAATGCCCGTGGCGACCGAAGCCTCGTACCCCCTGCCGTACATCAAATACTTCTGGTTCGGGAAAGCCATGTACATCGTGCTGTCGTCCGGGGACCCCATGAAGGTCGTCGTTATCGTGCCGACGATTGCGTAAGCGATGAGCATGCCAGCGAAGATCAGCGCCATACCAAGCGGGTCCATCGGAAAAGCAAGGTAGAGGAAGATACCTATGCCCGCGAAGTTCAGTGGATGTAGCCCTGGTAAAATTGAGAGGAGCGACCCGATGATGACGCCAAGCATCCCGTAGAGCAGGTACACCAAGGTCTCCATCAGCTCACCACCCGGACATCATCCACCACGCCGGGCCGTATCGCCAGCGCGCCCGAATCCATCGTAACCTTTCCGATGATCTGTACCTTGCTCCCTACCACGGGCGGGTTAATCATGCGCTCGAAGAGGAAGTTTGGTACATAAATCTTGATGGTCCCGCCGTAGTTGTCTTGTAAGGTGAACTTTCGGTCGCTCGGCAGGGCGACCTTTGGCACATTTTCTAAGTTTGTTATTGTCCCGATGACCTTTACTAAATCGCCTTGGTTATCATTGGTTATCGCTGCAAAGTTCTCGACTAGAGGAGGTTCATATGTGCCCGCTTGAAGGCTTGGCGTCTGTGGGCCTAAAAATTCGATTCGTACTCCGCCAACCCCCGCTGCATAACTTCTGACCCTACCTACGAGTTCGATCTCGCTTCCGCGCTTCAAAAGTTTCTTTTCATTGTCTCTCAAGAGTTTGTAAACATCTTCTTCAAGCCAAATCCGGGGGGTATACCTATTATCAAGCCAGATGTATCTATTTGTGATTGTTAGACTGCCGCGTTCTCCTTCCAGCTCGACGAAAACTATCTTCCCCCCTACCCTCACAAAATTATCGCGCATTGTGCTGTTTATATTTTCAAGTGGAACCTCGAGCGCTGGCAAGGTCCCCAGAACTGATATTTCGTCATTGTCAGCAATCGCGAGTTGCGGCTGGCCTCTGTACTGAGAGACCCCGGCGTTTACACGGATTCTCTGCAAAACGTTCAAGTTCAGGGACTTCTTCTGATAGGCCTCCAGCCCGTTGTGCACGTACATCTGCAGGTCTACGCCATTATCCTCAAGCGTGTAAATTTTCGCGGAGCCCAGCGGCTTGACATCCGTTATCGTGCCCTCAAGGCTAACGCGTTTGAACATGAGGGACTGCTCGGTGCCCCAAGATGTTCTCAGTTCTCCGATAGTCGTCTCGACCTGCTGTGCCCTAGTGAGGTGGAGGTCCCCGGATGTAGACACCCGTATTTCTGTACTCCCATCCAAATACACGCGCAGTTGCCCGAACAGCTTCACGTTGTCGCCGACGCGTGGAACTCTATTTTCACTTATGAGTTGTTTGAATGCTGGATCGTAAATTTCAACCCTTGTACTAGACTCCTTAATCGTGCCACCGCTTCCATCGTAAATATCGAAAGTAATCGAAGTGCTACCGTATTGTGGCCCAGAGCTGACCACCCCCTCAAGCCAAACGTAGGAGTAGTCCAGCCACCTATCGATGCTGGCGATTGCGATTGGCTGCGGTTCTATGGTCGAGAGGTGCATGGCAAAGAAAACCGCCCCGAACGCCAAGACAATGAGGCAGAGATACAGGGCGAACTTGATGGTTGTGCGAGCCTCTGGGTCGGCACCGCAGTGCGGACATGGGACATAACCCGCAGTCGGCTTACCGCACGCTGGGCATCTTTTCTCATCCGTCACCCAATCACCACCAAATCGTCCCAAGAAGCGAGCCAAAGCTGCGGCGTTCCATAGTAGAGCTGGAATGCTCCCTTCACGCGGACTGTATCCCCTATCTTGATTCCAAAGGTTTCCAACGTCTTGCCAAATTGTTCCAATAAGCGGGGGACCATGACACCTAGCTCGGCCCCAGATTGCATCTCATAAAGGGTTAGCAGAGTTGCCCAGCCCATGTCTCTTGTCGATATGATTTTCCCCTCAACTTCAACACGCTGATATTTGCCAAAATTTTCTTTATTCTCGACTATATTCTCAATCGTTGTCGGGGTCGCTGTAGGGCGTTCAATATCAAGAAGGCCTTCTGCGTACTGAAGAATCATCATCCTGAATCCCTCTGGGCCGATGACCTTGCCCATTGCCCGTACGCGTAGTTGCCCGCGGATTGTTACGATGTCTCCGACCGCTGGGAATTTCGGCGTGGGGTCGTTCTTGTCGAGCCGCTCCTTTTCCATGTTGATGAGCCTAAGGGTTTCTGCATCATAGGCCCGGATGAAGATGTCGGCGTTCTCATTTTCCAAATCCGATAAAAACATCCCGAGAAATCTGGTGTCGTCATAATATTTCACAAAAGTCGCCTTGCCTCGGATGACCACCTGTGCCATGTTCATCGGTGATGTGATCTCGCTTATCGAAACTTGGTAGGGCTCTTTCACTATTATGTGTGGGCCGTGAAGGTCCAGATACAAAAACATTATTCCAAAAACTGCTACTGCCAAAGCACCCCACTTGAGCAGGCGGAAGGCCAGCCGCTTTGGCACCCTCGCCCCGCAGTAGGGGCACCGCTCAAACGTGCCCACGTAACGCCTGCAACTGGGGCAGAAGACCTCTTCCTCCCGTCCAACTGGCTTCATGGGGGCACAACTACAAAATCGAGGGGAGATTTAATTAGGTTTGGGGTGAAGGAAAGCTAGCTACTAGGAGCTTGGTGGAATGCCAAAGCGCGTCAGGCACATCGAACTAAAATCCGGGATGCGGGTCGATGAACTCGCGGAGGAGATGGGCAAGTCCGGCGTGTTCAGCGCAGGGCGGGTCGCAAAAGCTGTCGAAACCTACCGTGAGATGCTCAAAGCTGGTTCGACGATTTTCATGGGGGTTGGGGGTGCCGTGGTGCCCGGGGGGCTCCGGCTGGTCCTAACC
The DNA here is from genome assembly GCA_030016755.1 of Candidatus Hodarchaeaceae archaeon. Classification (GTDB taxonomy): domain Archaea; phylum Hadarchaeota; class Hadarchaeia; order Hadarchaeales; family Hadarchaeaceae; genus JASEJC01. The sequence goes on from JASEJC010000003.1 coordinate 16,188, forward strand.
CAGGCGATTAACGAGGAGCTTGCCGATGCCCTTGTCGTCACCGGCGCAAACGCCACCCACGACCTCATCGAGGCCTTCGGCGGCTACCACATGCGAGGCGAGGCGATGGTCGATGATGTAAAGTTGCGCCGTCTCGGTGTAAGCCGCATCTTCGACGTTTACGTGCCCCAGCGGGTCTTCGAGATCTTCGAGGACCGAATTCAACCCATGTTTGCTAAAGTGGCGAAGGAGGGATCCAAGATGTCCTCCGCCGAACTCCTGCGCAGAATAGGGTCGCGCATCACCGACAAAAATTCCTTCCTGAAAGCCGCCGCTGACAAGGGGGTACCTGTCTTCTGCCCTGCTGTGGCTGACTCCATCCTAGGGCTCCAAGCATGGCTCTACTCCCAGGAGCATGAGCTGGTTATAGATGTCCTGCAGGATGTGCGGGAGATGGTCGAATTGGCGAGCAACGCCATTCGGCCTGGAGCAATCCTGCTCGGTGGTGGTGTCCCGAAGAACTTCATCTTCCAGAGCATGTTGCTCGCGCCCCGATCCTTCGACTATGCCATCCAAATCACGATGGACCGCCCAGAGCACGGAGGACTCAGCGGGGCGACGCTCGAGGAGGCCAAATCTTGGGGGAAGGTCGCGAAGAATGCTAAAATCGTGACGGTGATAGGGGACGCGACCGTTGTGTTCCCAATTATTCTGGCCGCGGTAATGAAAAAGGCCTAAAAGGTGTAGCTTTCAAACCATCTGGTTAAAAGTTTTGGTGGTGGAAAATGAAAGTTATTGGTATAGACCTCGCTGGGCTAGCGACTAACCCAAGCGGCTTCGCCATACTAGTGGGCCGCACATTCAAAACCCAACTTATCTACTCCGATGAGCAAATGATTGAGCTCTGCGTGAAGGAGAAGCCAGATCTGGTGGCAATAGACGCCCCCCTCAGCCTTCCCAAGCGCGGCAATTTGAGGGACGCCGACCTTTCCCTCATCAAGCGCGGGCTGCGGGTTTTCCCTCCAACTTTCACCGGCATGCGATCGCTTACCGCGCGGGGTATACTCCTGACCAAAAAGCTCCGCACAAGGAAGATCAAGGTGATAGAGATTCACCCTAGAACCTCTGGAATCACAATCTTCAAGACCGCCAACAGGAGCCAATGGAGAAAAAAACTGAAAAAGATGGGTTTTTGCCTCCGTGGGGGCAAAAGCCGACACGAGTTAGACGCTGTTCTCGCAGCTTTTACCGGGACCCTCCACCTTCGCGGAAAAACTGAGGAAATCGGAAAAGTCGGAGAGGGGACTATCGTCATCCCTCTGCCATGAACTTCTTCGCGCGAGCGACATTCTTGGAGAGGCTGGACATCCCGACACCTAACGTGCGCGCGACCCTACGAAGGGTGACCCTCTCGCCAACCAGCCTCGGTGCAAGGTAAAGCGTCATTGCGGCCAGGAAACGCGGCGGTTTTGCCTGAGTGAATCTCCTTGGCAGCGTCTTGTGGAGCTCGTGGGCGCGCTCAACTGCCTTTTTAGAGAGCCCGAGCTGGGGAGCAAACCGATCGATATAGTCATCGGTCGTGATGCGCGGTAGTTTTAGCTTCAACTTTTGGGTGAGCAATCTGGTGATTTTACGAATGTTCCGCAGGACCCCGTGCTTCTCCCCGCCAAAGCGTGCGACCAACGCATCCGAGACCTCACCGTCTGTGCGAGGAATACCCCTCATCCTGCATGTGATGAAGACAATTGCTGCCAAAACCTGATATAGATTCCTGCCGACCGTTATTCCCTTGACCCTCGCCCGTCGGTAACTCACGCTTGCCTCCGCCTTTACCCCCTTCGGGAGCGCTAAATCCTCGCAGAGTTTGTCCAGCTCCACGAGCGCCTCTCGGAGGCTTCGATCTTCCCAACCGCGAACGCGCGAACGCTTCTGCAGCTCACGCATCCTGCGCAAGCGAGCACGCCAGCTTGGAGACACCTCCATGGTCACGCCAATTATGCTCCCAATCCCGAGGTCATGCTGTGTAACATCGATGCCGGAGGTGACATCGGCCCTCCCCACCATCTCCTCTCCGGGTTTCATCCGCCATTCCGGCTCCGGCTCAAGCAAGCGCTCAAGGATGACCAACCCACACCTCGTGCACACCTGCTCCCCCCTGGAGTGGTCATATAGAACTGCTGAACTGCTGCACGAGGGGCAGCGCGTCGGAACCACCTCGGAGCGCGTCACTTAAGCGCGAGTGCCTTCTCCACGGTTTCTCGGCCAAAGACCCGCGCTATCTCGGCATCCTTCAGCAGAACAGGGAGCGCACGCATGGGTTTGAAGCCGGTGAATACATCGATAAACGCGCGTTGGAGTCGAGGCTTGCCCACGAGCGCACGGAGAAGAGAATCCATTTTTCGGTCTTGGGAGACACTTAACGAGGAATGTAGGAGCCCGCCGACCTCGAACTCGGATCCAAACTCAGACCTCCAACCTTGCTCGTACTCCGACAATCGCTCCCTAGTGACATCACCATCCGTGACTGCATCCACCGCCACCCTGCCAGCGATTTCCCCGCAGCGAAGTGCGTAACGCAGTCCCTGCCCCGACAACGGGTAGATCTGGCCAGCCGAACCACCCACAGCGATTATTCCGTCAGCGCAGGTCTGTTTCAGCGGCCCCCCTAACGGCAATTGGCTTCTGAAGGCCGCCACCGGCACGGCGCCCGTGAGCCTTGGCGGGGCCTGCTTCCCTATGAATTCATCGAGGGCAGCGTCGGGATGGATCCTTATTCCCTGAATCCCCGCAATCGCAAAACCCTTTTCCAGCGGGTAAATCCAAGCGTAGCCCCCGGGGGCAAAATAGGAGGTAAAAATCAGCTCCGCCACTTTTTCGTCCTTCAAGTTTGCCATGAGGTACTCGTTGCTGAACGCCAGTCGCTCGCGGTGCCAGTCTTTTCCCAGCACCTTTCTGAGGAGCAGGCTTGACCACTCCCCCCTAGCTCCAGTCGCATCCACAACTACCTCAGCCTGAATTTGCTCCGACCATCCTCCCGCCTCGGTGCGGATCCCACGGACTGCACCGTCGGTTACCAAAAGCTCACGGACCGGGGCGCTTAGCCAAATCTCGGCGCCGCTCGATGCCGCTTCTGCCGCCAAGAGCTTGTCGAACTGTCGCCTGTCCACTACTGCACCAAGGTCACCTCGCACACGCACCTCCTCATGCAGCGCGTGCAGCCTCACCTCCTTCAGCTTCGTCGCCACCGCGCCCTTCAGCTTGGGCGTCAGCAAATCTTTCGGAACCCAGCTTGCGGACTGGGTCTGGCCACCAATCTGGGCCTGCAATTCTAACAGGAGGACCTTGGCACCTTCCGCGGCCGCTGCTTTGGCCGCAACTAGCCCGGCCGGACCGCCTCCTGCCACGACTACATCATACTTTTCAACCATCTCATCCCCCTCCTCCTTTGGGTGGTCGTTGTTTATAAGGAGGAAAAAATCCACCACATAGTATTTTAGATTGACAGCTTGAGGGTTCATTTGGTCTCCATGCGGATAATCGCCCTGGCCTCCGGCAAGGGGGGCGTTGGTCGAACCACAATTACAGCAAACCTCGGCATCGCTCTCTCTGGGTTCGGGAAATCTACCATAATTATCGATGCCAGCCTCACGACACCCGACCTCGCCTTCCTCTTCAAGCTCGAGAAATCCGTGTACACAGTCAACGACGCTCTTGCGGGGGAAGCCTCGCTGGAGGATGTCCTTTACAACGGTCCAAAGGGAGTAAAAATCGCCCCCGCTGCCGTGACCCTTGAACAAATCAAGCGCGCCCGCCCAGAGCGCCTGCCGGAACTCTTGAGTCAGGTGCCGCAGAAAACAGATTTCGTGCTCATCGATGCTCCGGGCGGCCTGAGGCGGGAGACGGTCACTGCCATTCGTGCCGCGCGCGAGATTCTGCTCGTGACGGCCCCCGAGATGGTCTCAGTTTCGGATTGCATGAAAACCCGCCTGATCTCAGAGTTTCTGGGCTCCACCCCTATAGGTGTGGTGCTGAACCGCGTTCGTCGTGAAGAGTTCGAGCTAAAAAGCGGTGATATCAAGACAATCCTGAACGTCCCCGTGCTGGCGGAGATTCCTGAGGACGAAAAGGTTGGGCAAGCCCTGAAGCAGGGGAAACCATTGCTCGTGCTGGACGCGAAGGCCCCGGCCGCCAAAGCGATCATGGGACTCGCGAAAAGGCTACTCAAAGTAAAAGCTCAAGCCCCCTAAGCCGCGCCGAATCTAGAGCGTGGCTACGGGCCCGGTGGCGCGGGTGGTGCCTCAGGGGGCGGGGGTGGGGCCATCTCTGGTACAGGTGGGAGTTCCTCGCGTCCGCGCCTTCGAGCCAAGGCTATGGTTGCGATCACCACAACCAACACCACAACGCCAGCTATTATGACCCATGGGGGAACTTCAAAGCCCGGTGCCGCAGAAACTGCAATCCCGCTCTTTATCGCGTCAAAATCTATCTGCCAATAACCGGCCCCACTTTTTTCTATATAGATGTTGCCCACTTTGTACTTTTCTTCTCTAGCTGTGCTCCTGTTCTCATAAGTCCCTCTATACGTTTGGCCGTAGTATGTGAAAGTGAGGTTGTCACCGGTGAATTGGAGATCTGTGTCTCCCCATCTTAATCTTAAACGCGCCTTCAGCTTGATTTGCCCGCCAATAGGTATTTCATTCATGCCCCCTTGTGTTTTGTGAGCCTCGGGGCGTGGATAATCAACAACTTTATTTGGAATGGTGAATTCTCGTGTGTCACTCATCCCTGCCGTCCACGAGTCACCCTGAACTCGCCAATCCCACCAGCCTGAGTAGAGGAGGCCTCCATCAATTGTCGTCATATCCCCCTGGCTGTAGCAGTTCAAACCATCATAAAAGTAAACTCTTACTTCCCACTTTGGGGGAGTGGTCCCCGTTGTCCATGTAGGTAATACCATGCCTGGGGGTCTCGTAACACGCACGCGAATGTTGTAACTGCCGCCAGGTTGAACGGTAGTTGGGTAATCAATTATTTCTACCGTAAAAGTGGGAGGGGCTTGGACTTGTGCCACAACTGGGGTCGCTTGTGTTGTCACTAAAACTAAAATCGTGATCATCGGGGCCAGACCCGCTATTAATCCGATCCAGCGCTTCATTTTGAACCTCGCATTTTACTCGGACCTTTCCCATAAAAAAGCTTAGCGGGTTTAAACTGGTCCCAGCTCTTCTGCGGGCATCCGCTTCCGCAGTGCTATGTATGCTGCAGCGGCAACAACTGCCATGACCACGACCACGCCGATCATTATCTTGAATTCAAGCGGGAGCTCAATTGCTGGTTCCGATTGCGCGGCTGTAAGTAAATTCACGTTTATCGATGATGGCATCGGATACAAGTCGGTGCTGGGCGCATCGTTGCTGACAGTCACGCCAATGGTCTGGTCTATCATGAGTCTCCACTTGCCCTCAAAATCCTGATCTATTTTTGCCTCAAATCCCTCGCCGGTTATGGTGATGTTGCCGTATACATCCTTTACATATCGGTACTGATACGGCATTCCCCCTACCGTAAAAGTGACGTAACCAGATCCCGCATCCTCCGGGCCCGAAAACTTGGCGTTGATGTCCTTGATTAAAAACCGCACCCTCAGCGAAACGGCCCCAGGAACAGGTATGTTGTTCATCCCACGATTTATGTCCTCTTGCGGTCTCGGATTATCAACCACATTGACCGTGATGTCAAAAGTCCTATCCTCAGGCCCACCGGACCAATCTTCCCCTCTAATGCGGTGGTTATACCAACCTGAGTAAATCCACTTCGACCCCGACTGCCACCAAGACCCAGTGTTGTAACAATTGTTGCGGTCGAAAAAGTAAACTCTTATCTCCCAAGCGTCTTCCGGGAGTTTCACATAGGATGGTTTGTGGACCTGCACTCGGATGATGTAACTCCCGCCAGGCTTTATCGTGAGTTGTTGGGCTGTGGCTGTAGGAGCTGAGGATAACCCCAATGGCAGGAGGAGCAGGAGCACCAAGCTAATCGCCATGAGCCTCATCGGGATGCCTCATTAAAATATCGAAATCCGTTCTTAAGGTTGTGTCGCTCCCGTCGGTTATAAAATCTCACGCACATAAGGTTAAATGGTGCCAATTTGCGACGCTTCAAGCGCCGTAAGAAGGAGCGAAAGGGAAGCAAAAAGAGCGAGCAAATCCAACGAAAAGAATTCAAGCAAATGCTCGAAAAGACCCTTGAAGAGGAAGAAATTCCTGAGGATTAGGGCCGGCCTTTAGCCCGCTCGGGAGGGACGGTGAAGCACACCGTGCCTGGTTTGGGTTCATAAATGTGGCCTGCGTCCTTTTCCATCGCTACAATCTCATCTACCTCGACGCGTGTTAGCCCTACTTTCTCTGCTAAATCAACTATCTCATCCACCTCGACAACACCGCTGGGCTCCTTGCTTGCCAGCGCCCGCATCGCGCGGAGCACGAAGTCCACCTTGGCCTCATGACCTCGCAGGACCAATGCCGTTCGCTTCTTCGGCTGGGGGGCCGCTGCCTCGGCCGTGACATAGCTGCTTATCTCCAGCTCCAAGCTGAAGGGCTTTCCGCATATCGGGCATTTGACCTCCACCCGCTGGCGCATCCCATCCCTGCTCCTAATTACGCGCCGCGCTTTTTAAGGTTGAGAGCGAGAGCGGCAACTACTTTTGGCTGGACCGTGAAATGAAAAATGGATTTCATGAAATTCATAGCCGATGGTATGCTGGGCAAACTGGCGCGATGGCTCCGCCTCGCTGGCCACGATGTCGTCTACATCGGGGATTCAAAAATGCCGCCGGAGCAGCAGGACGATGCTTTGGTCAAACGGGCAAAACTTGAGAGGAGGATACTTCTGACTTCAGACCTAGCCTTACACCGCCGTGCGCTGAAGCGAGGGGCTAGGAGCACATTCATCAAAAGTGCTGATGTGGTTTCACAGCTCGTCGAGACATCAAGGCGGGTTGGGCAGAGGATAGAAATCGTCCCTGAGAACTCTAGGTGCCCGATGTGTAACGGATCGCTGAGAGCCGCGAGCAGACAGGACGTGGGGGGGCTCGTTCCAGAAACTGTCCTCAAAGCGCAGCGAGAATTTTGGCAATGTGTTAAGTGCAAAAAGATCTACTGGCATGGCAAGCACTGGAAGACCATAATTGAAATGGCCTCTCGATACAACCAGATAGCGAGGTGACCCGCGTGCTCTCCCTCGAGGAAGGAACGTTGCTAGTGAGGACCGCCCGACGAACCATCGAAACCTACCTGCGGGAACGCAGAAAACCATCGGCGCCGAAAGTGCCCCCGAAGTTGCGCGAACCCCGCGGCGTCTTCGTCACTCTCATCAAGGGCGGCGAGCTCCGCGGATGTATCGGCCACCCACTGCCCACAACACCGCTAATCGACGCCGTGATCGACTCCGCCATAAGCTCAGCGACTCGCGACCCCCGTTTTCCGCCGATGGTTCCTGAGGAACTAACCGAAGTTGAGGTGGAGGTCAGCGCTCTCACGAAACCCGAACCCATAAAAGTGAAAACCCCACGCGAATATCCAGAGCACGTCGTCATCGGCAGGGACGGTCTGATCGTGGAGTGCGGCGGGTATGCGGGACTGCTCCTGCCCCAAGTGGCGGTCGAGTGGGGGTGGGATTCCGAGGAATTCCTCTCTCAAACCTGTCTAAAGGCCGGACTGCCGCCGGATTCATGGCTTGATAAGGATGTGCAGATAAGAAAGTTTTCGGCGCAGGTCTTCAGAGAGAAAGGGCCGAGGGGTGAAGTCGAGGAGCGCAAGCTCACGGAGAAGACCTAGTAACTCCTAAGAGTTGCTCCCGAATAACCGCGATTTCTCTTGAGGTCGGTTTTCTTGGGTAGTTGTAGATAGGCCCCCGTGGTGACTCGTTGTAGAACGGGCGGTTACAACCCGGGCATCCCGAGGTGCGGAATGGTTCGCCTGAATCGACTGTCTTATTTAGGACACTCCCATCTACCCCAAAATCCACAATCCGCCCACCATCGAAATGCATCCGCTCGGCCCTGCTCAAGTCGCTGACAATCAAAAACCTGGCGAGCTGGATTCTACGGTAGCTCGCGATATCCGGTTGGGTGTGACCCGAGAGCTGGGTGCCGATGATCGGGGTGAACGCAAACAGCGCGATGGTGATACCTCGGTCGTGCAAGAGCTGGATTGTTTTCACCATGCCCTCCTCGCTCTCGCCGAGCCCTGCTATTAGGTGGGTCGAGACCCTGTCGCCGAAAATGGCTTGAGCGTTCTCCAGCGCCCTGAGATGCCCCTCCCAAGTGTAGCTGTCGCCCTTGACCCGCTCGAAGAGCTCAGGCGTCGCGGCATCCAGCGCCACGCTGACCCGCTCGACCCCAGCGTCCGCAAGCCTCTGGATATCGCCCGGCCCCAGCGGCTGGCAGGATGCTGATATCGGCAGGTTGCAGGCCCCTTTCACCCGCTCCACAAGCTCGCAGAGGTCGCCAACGACATTTGGATAGTTGACCGCTTGGATGCAGACGCGCTCGAACTCGTTTGAATTTTCCTTTAACCCTGCAAGGACTTTCTCCAGCTCAAATCGGGGCCAGATCACGCGCGACAGCATTTTCAGGTCCGCCGTGCTCTCCCGCGCTTGGGGGCAGAACCTGCAGTTTGCGCTGCAGCGGCCCTCGTAGTAGGTGAGAAAATGTGCGGTCGTCGGCGCCACCGCGAGCTGCCCGCGCCAGATGCCGAGAACGGCCCCGGTGCCGAAAGCCACCCTCACATGCTCAAGCAACCTCGCACCTCACAAAATCTGGCGGTACTGCGCAACACCCGTCGAGCCTTCGCACCCGAAGCCCAAGCTTGTGTGCTGCCTGCAAGGTCTGCTCGCTCGGCAGCTCCATCCGATCGACACCCGCACGTAAAGCCTGATGCTCGATCTCAACCCGCCTAGCATCGCGCGGCCTCATGCAGCCCAGCGCCAGCGTTGCCTCTGGGAACTTGAGTCTGGCCTCCGCGATGAACTCACCGACCTCCGCGGGGCTTGGCCCAGCGATGCATTCAAACTCCGTTCCCGGGGTGGGCACGAGCACGAGGATGACAAGCGCCTGCGGGCTGATCTCCGCCGCGAGTTCAAGCGCCGCCCTCTCGCCCCTGATCTCACCAGCGTGCAAGCCGATGCAGATGTGGGGGACAACGTGGGGCAGCGAGCGCTTGAGCACATGGAGCGAGCGCCGGTAATCCTCGACGGTTCGATCTGTTCCAAGCACGAGTTCAATCGTCTCGTCGTCTCCTATCAGGTCGAAATCCGCTAGGTCGATGCCCACGCGGCCGAGTTCTCGGGCGAGCCAGTTTGGTGCCAACCCCGTATGGGCGCTGATAAATAGCCTCGTTTCACGCTTCACTTGTTCGATTGCGTCGAGGAAGGGCTCGAACGGCACATAACCTTCGCTGTTAAATCCGCCGCTGAGCAGCGCCCCCCGCGCGCCATTCGATGCGAGTTCTGAGCATGTCCTAAATAGGACATCGGGGGAGGGGCATGAAATCATCTGTTGCAAGTAGCGCCTGCCGCAGTGCTTGCAGTTCAGCGCGCATTCGTCACCAGTGATCGAGACGGTGGGGAACTTTGGGTGGGGATAGCAGGCCCAGAAAGTTGGGTCCCGCTCAAGTTTCATCGAAAATGCACGGCGTTTGTTTTCGGCTGTCATTAACGCTTCCTCAGCCATTTATCCGACGAGTATTTTGATTTAAGTTCAGCGGCGAACTCGAGTTCCTCCCTCGTCAGCTGCCCCTCGAATAGCCTGACGCCGAGCGACTCCTCAAACCCCCTGCTCATCGCCTCGCGAACATCCTCGAAACTTGGCTTCCGCCCCAGCTCCCGCTCGACCGTCGTGACCCGCTCAAAAACAAATGCGATGAACTTGTCCGAGATTTTTTCTGGGCTGACTTTGAGCAGCTCGAACATCCGCCGCACGTCCGGTGAAATGAGCACCGTCCCATGCTGGAGTACCGAACCCCATCGGCGCGTTTGGGCGCTGCCGGAAATTTTCTTTCCGTTTACCTGGACGTCGTTGACCGGTTTGAACTCGGCCCTGAGCCCAAGCTGTTCGAATCCCCTCACCAAACCCCCACAAATCAACTTGTATGACTCTATGATGTCCGCTGGAACGTCCTCCTGCCTGCACACCACGCTGTACGTCAGCTCCCCCCCGTAGTCGTGAAAAACCGCTCCGCCGCCCGTGATGCGTCTGACCACATCGACGCCATACTTCTTAGCCACACCGAGGTCTACCTCACGCTCTACACTCTGGAAGCATCCTATCGAGACCGCCGAGGGAAGCCAGCGCCAGAATCGGATGGTGTTAGGCGACTTCCCCTCGGCGTTAAGCTTTAGTACTGCCTCATCAATCGCCATGCTCATGAACGCATCGTCCACACGCAAAGGTAACAAACGCCACTCCATTTATCCACCTACCGCACGCAGAATGGCCTCGACCCAGTGCTCGGGCTCGACCATTGGGGTCTGGGCGCCACTCAAGCTGTAGAAATCTCGAACTGCCACAAGCAGGGCTTCCTTCCTCGCCTCGACGCCCTCAAGTGCCCGCTCCAGTTCCTCGATCGCCTCCTCCGGATACATGAAGAAGTCGCCGCTGAGCGAGATGCGCGAGATCTTGTCATCGCTCAGCTCCAGCTCGACCTTGATTACGCCCTTCGGGGCCTTGAACTCAGCGTAGCCCATCTGATTACCTCAGCGCCTGCTCCCACGCGCCGACCATCTCCTCGCTCAGGTCGCATAAGATTATTTCCCGCAAGGTCTTGACGGGGGCGAACTCCCTCACCGCCCGCACCATTGCCCTGGCCGCCGCCTCCGATGAAACCCCGCCGACCCCCGTTCCCATGCCGGGGATCGCGATGCTCTTCGCGCCGGCCTCGTCCGCGCACCGTAGCGCAGCGAGCGTCGCGCGATAGACTTTCTCGCTCGTGGTCGCCATCGCCGGGCGCTCCATGGTGGGCGCGTGCACCACCCACCGCGCCGGAAGTTTACCTGCTGTGGTTGCGATGGCTTTTCCAACTGGCACCGAGGCATGCCTCAGGGCTTCGCGCTCGATCTCCTCGCCGCCCGCCCGCTTCAGCGCACCCGCGGCTCCCCCGCCCATGGACATGAGGCTGTTCGCTGGGTTGCAGATCGCATCGGCCGCCTGCTTCGTCAGATCCCCGCGCTTGACCTCAACCACCAAATCGCCGAGCCTGAACATTTTTCTCCTGCCAATTTTCGCGCCCTCGTTTAAAAACGAACTAGTTGTAGACTTGTTATATTTATAACAACTGGATGAGTAGTGAAGGTTTTATCGGTGGCGCGAAAGGGTTGGTGGGGGTTGAAAATGAAAATTGTGATTAGACAGGTGGCCTTTGACTTCCTGTTTGGCGGCGCCCTTGTGGCCGGGGCTCTGCTCGCGGCGGCGCTGCTCGGCCCAACCGCGGGGGGCATCCTCGCTGGGGCCCCGATCCGGACCAGCGGGGTGATCGCCCTGCATTACATTCACAACCGGGACCTTGGGGCAACGACCGAGATGACGCGAGGAGTGGTCATGGCAATGATCTCGAACGTGTTCTTCGCCATCGGCCTGTACCTCGCCATCCCGAGGCTGGGCATCGTCGGCGGGTTCTTGGCCGCTAGCCTTGTGTTCGTCTTGGCAGTGCTCGCGCTGTCACAGCTGGTCCCTTTGCTAAAATAAACGGCCACAGCGCTACGCGCGGCGGCCGGTGAGCGCTCGGACCAGCCGGGAGGTGGTCTCCTTCACCGCGCGTTCCTCGTAAGGCACGTACGGCAGGTCGCGCTCGCCCACGATGACTTTAGCTAGCTCGTTGATCGCGATCGATGCCGAGCACTCTGGTTCGTAAACTACCACGGGCACGCACTCACGCTCCGCCTCCTGAACCTTTGGATCTTCGGGGATGTCCGCGAGAACTGGCATCGCCCCGAGCGTGCGGCCCATGAACTGCTCTACCTCATCGAGCGAAAGATCAGCTTTTTTCCCCGTGCGGTTGACAACAAGTCCGCGGGTCCAAGAGCCGAGCACATTAGCGAGGCGCACCGTCTTGTAACAGTCCACCAAGCTTGTGTAGGTTGGGTTACAGACCGGGAGCATCTCGCGGGCGGCTGCTATCGAGATAATCGTCGCGTCCGCAATTCCCGCCGCAGCATCTATAAGTAGGAACTCGGTCTGTTTCAGGAGTTCGTTGATGACCTCCTCGACGCGCTCACGTTTCACCTTCGAAAGCACGTCGTGGACATCCTCAAAACGGAAACCACATGGAAGGACTTTTATCCCATAGTTGGTATAGAGGGCCTCGCCAACGTCAGCTTTGCCCGAAAGAACATCAAAAAAGTTTGTTTCGCATTTCGTGAGGCCCATCACTATTCCTAGGTTAGCCATCGCGAGGTCGCCATCCAGTATAATGACTTTTTTGCCGAGCGAACCAAGCGCAACGCCGAGGTTAGCCGTAAGGGTTGTCTTGCCAGTCCCGCCCTTGCCAGAGGTGATCGATATCGAACGTGGTTTTGCCCTCAGATTTCCAGCCCCCAAGTCTATTGAAGATGCTCGCTTAAAAACTTGGATATCGCGCGCCAGCTTTGAAAAGTTGACTTCAGGGATTATTGTTATATTTATAACAACTAGAGGTTTAGGATGGCGAAACTCCTCGAATAAAAATTATCCCGAGGGCCGCCAGTACCCAAATGAGCACTCCCGCAATTACCACGCCAGCCGCGATCGCCAGGGCAGCACGTTTTCTGTTCAGCCCAGCGATGTAGGCTATGAGCGCCCCAGTGTACGCGCCAGTGACGGGCAGGGGGACGCCGACGAACAGGGCGAGCCCCACCAGACTCAGATTTCGATGTTTCTGCGCGCGCCCCACAGCCCACCTGAACATCCTCTCGACGAGCTCCACCCTCCTACGGATTGGCGGGAGAACGAAATCCAGCAGGACGAACGCAATAGGGATAGCCAACATGTTCAGCAGCACACAAACGATGAACGCAAATTCTGGGCTATGACCCGCGATGATGGTGAGCGGGATGGCACCACGCAGCTCGATGAAGGGCACCATGGAGACGAGGAAAACTAACCACTCGATCAACCCAGGCACCTCCAAGCGATATTATCAGGGAGGTTAATCAATTGTGGGGTGCCAATGCGGTACAAGCTCGTCGCCTTCGACATGGACGGCACGCTGGTCGTGGAGGAGAGCTGCTGGAGCACGCTCCACCGCCACTTCGGCACCCAGGAGGCCGCGCGCCGTAACCTCGAGGCGTACGAGCGCGGGGAGATAGATTACCAAGAATTTATGCGCAGGGACATCTCGCTTTGGCGGCCTCCGCCCCACATCTCAGAAATAGAGCAGGTGTTGGCTAGTTTCACCCTCGCACCAAAAGTTGCCGATATTGTGAAGGATATCCACGAAAGGGGGTACTCTACCGCGATAATAACAGGGGGGCTTGACATACTCGCTAGGAGGGTGGCAGAGGAACTTCGGATCGGGCACGTTTTCGCGAACGGGCTGGCGGTGGACGAGCGAGGGCACCTGAGCGGGGAGGGCATCTTCAGGGTTGAGCCTAGCCTAAAGGACGAGGTCTTGAGCCGACTTGTGGAGAGGCTTGGGATGACGCTCGACGAATGCGTGGCGGTGGGCGACAGCAAGTACGACGTGAGGTTCCTAAAACGGGCTGGGCTGGGTGTTGCGATTGGGGGTAGTTCAGAGCTCGCGCGGGTGGCGGATGTCGTGATTCGAGATTTCGAGCACTTCCCCCAGCTTTTGGATTACCTCTAGCCCATGTAGCTCAAAAATCTTAAGGGCGTGAAACCTCTAGTAAAATTCGTGTCCCGATGAAATCTCCTAAGAGGCCGAAGAAGTACGAGGCACCGAGTTGGAACTATATCTACGAGCTATGCATCCAGGTCGCGGACCAGATAAAACGCAGCAAGTACAAGCCCGATCTGCTTGTCGCGGTGGCGCGCGGTGGGTGGATCCCCGGGCGAGTCCTATCAGACCTCCTGGAAAACCCGAACGTTGCCACCATCAAGGTCGAGCACTACGTCGATATCTACAAGACCCTCTCCAAGCCCGAGATAACCCAGCCCATCCCCATCGATGTAAATGGAAAGAAAATCCTACTTGTTGACGACATAGCCGACTCCGGAAAAAGCCTCAAGCTCGTGAAGGAGCACTTGCTGAGCCAGGGGGCGGCGGACGTGAAAATCTGCGCGCTCTACTACAAACCTTGGTCGATCGTGGTCCCAGACTTCAGCGCGCGGATGACGGACGCATGGATCTGGTTTCCACACGAAATTTTTGAGACGATGAAAAAGGTTTACCTGAAGTTGAGGGAGCAGGGCAAGACCCGGAAAGAAATCGAGCGAGAGCTCCTGCACATAGGGATAAAGCCCCTGCTCATCCAGAAGTTCCTCTCGCAGATAGGGGGTGGCAGAACAAAGGGCTAGTTCTTCAATACAGCGCGCTGGGTTTCTAGGAACTTCGCAAGCCCCTCTATATCTTTCACATCCCTGCGCACGAGCGACTTCAGTTTTTCCCTGAACTCGGTGGCGGGTTCGATGCCGAGGCGCTTCAGGTGCTCGGCGCAGAACTTCGCGAGCTTGTCGCCGGCCCTGTCGAAGTCGGTCAGGATGATGACGTCTTTTGCGCCAGCAAGCCCCTCGACGAAGCCCAGCAGGGATTTCCCGCCCGATATCTTGTGAAATTGCCCTCTCACCCCGAGCTTCTTCAGCGCCCTGATATCGTCAGTTCCCTCCACAATGATGGGAGCGCCGGTGGAAGCGCGTTCGTTCAACTCAACGAGCAACTCCTCAATTTGTTCGAGGGTCTCTTTCGTGAGCAAGGCTATCCGCATCCGTATCTCAAAATGGTTCACTCGGGCCCCTGGTCGCTTACCCAGAGGCCCTTCCGCAGGCACCTTTTGCAGACGTTGATGTCGCGCATGAAGCAACGTGAGCATACGGTGGCCCCGCACACGGCGCAGCGGTAGACCTCCGTGCTCGTCTGCCCGCACATGGCGCAAACGCCGGCGACTCTGCCCATCTTGACCAATATTTATTTTGAAGTTCCAAGTGATTAAATGTTGCCATTACAAACGCTAGCCACCCGGGAGCAATCTTTTTACTTCAGCCTCCTGAGTTTTAATCCCGAGGTGTCTTGATGGAACAGCTCACGCTCAGTTGGGATGAGGTCGAGCGAGCGGCAAAAACCCTAGCTAACTCAATAAAGCGCGATTTTGATCCCGATATCCTCGTAGGGGTTGCGCGTGGTGGTTTGATCCCCGCGGTCCGGCTCTCCCACCTGCTCGGCGACAAGCTGTTGCGCATCATCCACGTGAGATATTACAAGGGGGCCAACGCGCGATTAAAAAAACCAGAGCTGCTTGCGGATATCGAGAGGATCGAGGGCAAGGTTTTGGTCGTCGATGACGTTGCCGACACCGGAACTAGCCTCGATTTTGTGCTCAAGCACCTGAAGGGCAAGGGGGCGAAGGAGGTGCGCACAGCCACAATCGCATACAAACCAAAGTCGCGCCTGAAACCGGATTATTTTGTGTACGAGACGGACAAGTGGGTCGTTTTCCCCTGGGAAGAAGCGCCCCCAGAAAGCGGGTAAAACCTGAATTTTTCATTTTGGTAAAGTTGCACCGAATGTTGCGACAGTTTTTGCAGCAAGTTTCGCACCTAGGTTGCCTGCTGCCTCGGTCGATTGCCCCCTGCTTAGGCCGAACAGGACACCGGCCGCGTAGAAGTCCCCCGCCCCCGTGGTATCCACGACTTTTACGGAATAGCAGGGGATTGGAAATCTCTTGCCACGCGAAAAGATGACTGAGCCGCTTTTCCCTTTCTTCAGGCAGACGGTGTCGATATCCTCTGCGAGGGCGCGCGCCGCATCATCATGTTTTGAGCCGGTGAGGGCTTCCAGCTCCTCCTCGTTTGCAAACAATACATCCGCGCGGGAGATGATTTTTCGCAGTTTGGTTTTGTTGTTGCTTATCATCGGGGGGCTCTCGAGGGAGATGGATATCCGCACGCCGCTGCCTTCAGCTAAATCCATGGCGTCGCGCGCGTTCCTCGCTATCGGCCCTTTATCGAGCAGGGTTATCGATGTGAGATGGAGGAAATTCGAGTTTTTTATCCCCTCTGCAGGAAGGGCATCGTAGTCCCTGCTGTTCCCCAAGTCAGCTGCGAAGGTGCGCTGGCGGTCGCGCGTGATGAAGACGATGATCTTCCCCGTGCGGCCGGGCCTCTTCTCAAGAAAGGAATCTATCCGCTGGGCCCGCAGGCTTTCCTCGAAGATTTTGCCCTCCGCGTCCTCAGCTATGCAGCTCGCGTAGGCGGATTTACCACCAAGGAAGGAAACCCCCTCGCAGACGTTGCGGGCGTTGTCGCCGGGGAGGCACATAAAAATTAAATCCAAAACTCTAGAGTGGAGTTCATCTAGTTTTTCGCGGGGCAGAAAATTTGTGGCGCCCTTTATCAGCTCGTTTTTCGATAGGAACTCGTCGGTACATTTAGCGAAGTAGTCGACGAGCGCGGTCCCAATCCCGAAGACATCGTGTCTCTTGACCATGATTTCACCCAGCTAGTATGGTTTGCTCTTCAACCCGAGCTTGTAGCTGGCGAAGTTTGTGGTGAGGTGGATCGGCGGGGTGATTATTAGGATGGTCAGTATCACCTCCCAGCTCGGCAGCATCAGTGGGCTCGCGAAGAGCAAGGCGAAGACGATGAAGCCAAGCTGGTCCAGGCCTGGCGCGGCACCGCCTCGCGGGATATTTAAGCGACGTTTGATGAAGCTACCAAAAAGATCGCCCACAAGAGCCCCAAGCGCGAGCAAGAGGCCGAGCATGGCGTAAGTACAAGGTTGCCCCGCTGCAGCCCCCTGTAGCACACCCACTACGGAACCAGCTATCAGCCCAGCCAAAAACCCGCGGATGGTCTTTCCTGCTCCCAGAATCGGGCGGCCATCGGTGAACCGCCTGCCTCCATCTATCGGTGCTCCCCTACCCAGCACCACTGGCGCCGCGTTCGCCACGTAGGCCGGCAGGATGAACCAGATCGCCGCGCCGAGCAGCTGGAGAAACTCGTTCAACATTTACCTCACCCGCGGAGTCCTTCCGCAGGAGACTTGGGGCCCTTAGATTTAATACCGATGATTTTTATTGTTGTGTGATTTAATGAGTGAAAAATTGCTTAAAAAGACTAAAAGCCTCTGCCCTGAATGCATGAAGGTCATCGAGGCGGAGGTCGTCGAGGAGGACGGCAAAGCGCTCATCAAGAAAGAGTGCCCAGAACACGGCAAGTTCCAAGATATCTATTGGTCCGACGCCGAGCTCTACAAGCGGTTCCAGAAGTTCGCGGAAGTAGGCGATGGGATACAGAACCCCCACACGAAGGAACAACGAGGATGCCCTTTTGATTGTGGAATATGTCCCAATCACAAATCTCACACTGTTCTCAGTATAATAGACGTTACTAATCGTTGTAATTTGAAATGTCCAATTTGCTTCGCAAATGCGGCTGCAGCCGGCTATGTCTATGAGCCGACATTTGAGCAGATAAGGGGGATGTTGAAAAATCTGCGCAACAACAAACCAACGCCTCCTCCAGCGATTCAGTTTTCAGGGGGGGAGCCGACCCTTCGGGACGACTTGCCGGACATCGTGCGTGCGGCAAAGGAAGCTGGCTTCTGGCACGTCGAGGTGAATACCAACGGCGTGCGGTTTGCAAAAGACCTAGATTTCATAAAGCGGCTGCGCGAAGCTGGGGTCAGCACCATCTACCTGCAGTTCGACGGTATGACGCCCGAGCCGACGATCAAGGCAAGGGGGGCGGACATCCTCCAGCTGAAGTTCAAGGCTCTCGAAAACTGCCGCAAGGCCGGCCTCACGAGCGTAGTTCTGGTGGTCACGCTGGTCAAGGGGGTGAACGATGGCCAGTTGGGGGACATCATCCGCTTCGCCGCTGAAAACAAAGATATCGTGCGATGCGTGAACGTGCAGCCCGTGTCTTTTGCCGGCAGGATTTCGCAGGAGGAGCGCGAGCGGTGGCGCATAACCATCCCCGATTTTATGAAGGCGGTGGAGGAGCAGACGGGCGGGCAGATCAAGGCATCGGATTTTTATCCCGTCCCATCCACAGTGCCAATTTCACGCTTCACCAGCGCGTATATGGGCAAAGAGTTCGTGAAGTTCACCTGCCATGAGCACTGCGGCGCCGCGACCTACGTATTTGTCGAGGACGGGCGCCTCATCCCGATAACGAGGTTTCTCGACATCCCCAAGTTGTTCGGCCTGCTTGACAAGTACGCGGAGGAGATCAAGAAGGGCGGCTTCGCGATCAAGAAGAGGGTCCTGTTGAAGGCGGCCAAAGAGGTGCCGGGGACGATTGATATGTCGAAGGCGCCGAAGGGCCTCAACCTCCCGAAGATTCTACTTAAAATCTTGGGCACCGGGAGCTACAGCGCGCTGGCGGAGTTCCACGAACGAGCGATCCTAATCGCGTGCATGCATTTTCAAGACTTGTTCAATTTCGACTTGGATCGCATGGAGCGATGCGGCATTCACTATGCAGTACCCGACGGGCGCATCATCCCGTTCTGCACTTACAACAGCATCCATCGTCCAGTGGTGGAGCGCAAGTTTTCAGTTCCAATTGCTAAACGGGAACCCCAAAGTAAAGCTTTAAAAGTTAAGCAAGGTGATTAAGGTAGGAATTTACCGATTGAGGTCAAGGGGGATTTTATGGCAGCTCAGATGGGAGGACAACCGGTTCTAATTTTACCCGAGAAGGTACAGCGCTATCTCGGGCGCGATGCCCAGCGCATGAATATAATGGCGGCGCGGGTGATAGCCGAGGCGATTCGCACGACCCTTGGGCCCCGCGGCATGGACAAGATGTTAGTGGACAATTTGGGTGACGTCACGATAACGAACGACGGCGTCACAATCCTCGACGAAATGGACGTTGAACACCCTGCGGCCAAGATGATGGTGGAGGTCGCGAAGGCCCAGGAGGACGAGGTTGGAGACGGCACGACCACGGCGGTAGTTCTAGCTGGCGAGCTCCTGAAAAAAGCCGAGGAGTTGCTCGATCAGGACATCCACTCCACAGTCATAACGGCTGGCTATCGGCTTGCTGCCGCGAAGGCGCAGGATATCTTGGATAAAATGGCGGTGCCGGTTTCAAGGGACGACGACAAGGTGCTCAAACAAATCGTAATTACCTCGATGAGCAGCAAGGGGTCGGAGATGCGGGGCGAGAAATTAGCTGAGCTCTGCGTCAAGGCGGTCAAGCAGATTGTAGAGGAATCAGATGGTAAGCTTGAGGCAGACATAGACAACATCAAAGTGGAGAAGAAAAGCGGCGGTAGCTCGGCGGATTCCAAGTTGATTCAGGGCATAGTGCTTGACAAGGAGGTCGTCCACCCCGGCATGCCAAAGCGGATAGAAAAGGCAAAGATAGCCCTGCTTAACTTAGCCCTAGAGGTGAAGGAGACCGAAACGGACGCGAAGATCAACATAACCGATCCAGAGCAGCTCCGGAGCTTCCTCGATGAAGAACGGCGCATGCTGCAGGAGATGGTCGATCAGGTGAAGAAGGTCGGCGCAAACGTGGTCCTAGTCCAGAAGGGAATCGACGATATCGCTCAGCACTACCTCGCGAAGGCAGGAATCCTCGCGGCTCGAAGGGTGAAGGAGTCGGACATGGAGAAGCTGGCGCGGGCGACTGGGGGAAAGATTGTGACGAACATTAAGGACCTCACCTCGGATGATTTGGGCACCGCTGCGCTGGTGGAGGAACGCAAGATCGCTGGCGAGGAGATGATATTCGTCGAGGGGTGCAAGGATCCAAAGGCCGTGAGTCTGCTGGTACGCGGCGGCACTGAACACGTGGTTGACGAGGTCGAGCGAGCAGTACATGACGGGATTTCGGTGATATCAGCGGCAATCGAGGACGGCAAGATGATAGCCGGCGGCGGAGCATCTGAGATAGAGGTCGCGAAGGGGCTACGAGAGTACTCAGATACAGTTGGCGGGCGGGAGGCGCTCGCCGTGAACGCATTCGCAGATGCAATCGAGACGATCCCAAGGACGCTAGCTGAAAATGCGGGTCTGGATCCAATCGATATATTGGTTCAACTTCGGTCTTCTCACGAGAAAAAGGACGGGAAAAATATCGGCGTTGATGTGATAAGTGGAAAAGTTCTGAACACCTTCGACATTGGGATCATTGAGCCCCTGCGAGTGAAGACCCAAGCGATCAAGTCCGCAAGCGAGGTTGCGGAGATGATTCTCCGTATTGACGATGTCATCGCTGCCGGGAAACTTGAGAAGGAAGAAAAAGAACCGGGACCGGGCGCAGAGAGGGGTGGCATGCCGCCGATGTGATGAGGAGGGCCACCCATTTTCCCCAAAAAATACACTCGATACGAAAAAGCCCGAATCGTTGGTGCTAGGGCCCTCCAGATAGCGATGGGGGCGCCAGTGCTAGTGGAGGTGCCAGAGAATTTGAATAATCCAATCGACATCGCCTTGTATGAATTTGAGAAAGACGCGATACCAATAACGATGGTGCGAAGGCTCCCTGGGGAGAAAAGGCCCGGTGTCTCAGCTTAACGCTTGGCATCAGGTCCTTCTTTCTCGCGCATTTTTTCTAGCACATCTTCCAGGAACTTTTTGGCATCTTTTCCCCTCAGCTGCCTCACGCGGGCTTGTGGGAGAATTTGGATGCCAGCTTCGCCAACCCCGAAGGGCACCCACTCAGTTGAATGGCTCACCCCCTTCATCTTTCGGACGCGGAGTTGCCTTACCAGCTGCCCCTGCTGCACAAAAAACGGGTCGTAGCGCAGGTCGATTATCCCGTCGACGATGTAGTCGAGCACGTCAGTTGCCCGCCCAAGGGTTGCTATTCCAAAGTGCATGGAGCCAAAGAAAATCACCCCGCGCTCCTTGGGTCCGCGGGCACGCCAAGTTTTGATTGCTTCTATCAGGAGCCCTGGTTCAGCGAGGGTCATAAACTCCGTCAACGAGTCGATAATTACCACCCCACGATTGCGCATGCCAAGCTCGTCCATCGTCGTCTCGAGCGTGATGAGGAAGCTCATCAGGTCGCTTGGCTCGTTCACGAGCGTGACCCACGTTGAAACTTTTTCGGGCTTGATGCGGAAGGAGAAACAGTCGATGAACCTCGCCTTGCCCGCGTCGAGATATTTTTGTAGGCTCCAGCCAAACCGCAGCATCTGTTGAATCACGGTGTTCGGGAGATCATCGAGACAGATGTAGATGCATGGCTCGCCGGCCTCCAAGCGGCGGTAGAAGAGCTCGGACAGGAGAACGGATTTTCCGGTCCCACCTTCCCCTGAAATCACAACGAAAGAACTCCTAGGCATCCCCTCCTTGAGGACTGCATCAAGGGCGCTGATGCCTGTTTTTACAGTTTCAAGGGTTCCGGGCAAGCCTCCACCGCTGAGATTTGGGCCCGCTGAGATAAAAGACTGTGCAGCCGTACTCGGATTTAAGTGCTTTGGAGTGGATTTTTTATCGGTGTCGGGATGGGGGTCCAGCTCGGCGACATCGTGACCAAACAGAAGGTCGAGCTCGAGCAGTTGCGCGGGCAAGTGGTTGCGATAGACGCCATGAACTCGCTTTACCAATTCCTCTCGATTATCAGGCAGCGCGACGGGGAGTACCTGCGCGACTCGAAGGGGAGGATAACCTCGCACCTCTCTGGCCTCTTCTATCGGACCGCTAACTTCGTCGAGGCAGGCATCCACCCGGTATACGTGTTTGACGGGGAACCACCTAGGCTGAAGGCGCGCACGGTGGAGCAGCGCCGTGTGGCGAGGACAGAGGCCGCCGAGGAGTGGAAGCGTGCGCTTGAAGAAGGAAAGGTCGAGGAGGCAAAGAAATTCGCTCAGCGCGCGGGACGGGTGGACGAGCCGATGATCAAACAGGCGCAAACTCTCCTAGGTTACATGGGATTACCCTGGGTTCAGGCGCCTGGGGAGGGTGAGGCCCAGGCGGCGCACCTCGTCCAACGGGGTGACGCTTGGGCTGCCGCGAGCCAGGATTTCGACAGCCTGTTGTTCGGGGCCCCCACGCTCGTGCGCAACCTTGCCATCACGGGGCGCCGAAAACTCCCTGGGAAGGACGTTTACATCATGGTCTCTCCCGAAGTGATTGAACTCAAGTCCGTTTTGGAGGAGCTCGGGGTGACTCAAGAGCAGCTAGTTGATATCGGCATCTTGGTGGGGACCGACTACAACGAGGGTATAAAGGGGATAGGACCCAAGAAGGCGCTCGAGCTGATCAAGAAGGAGGGCTCGATTGAAAAGATAGCGGGGACCGAGTTTGGGGAAAAATTTGAGGTGGACCCGCTTGAGGTCCGCGAGATTTTCCTAAAACCGAACGTCACGGACAAGTACAAGTTGAAGTGGGGAGAGCCCGACCCGGACGGCATCAAGCGGTTTCTCTGCGACGAGCACGATTTTTCAGAGTCACGAGTTCAGACGGGGATAGACAAGTTGACAAAGGGGCGGGCGGAGCGCGGGCAGGTCTCACTCAAGAAGTGGTTTGGCTAGCCCTCCTCTTTCCAGCCGCACTTTCCGATCAAGGGCACGAAGGAGCAACCCCCGCGCTCTTGGATTTTCAGCTCCTTTTCGCCCCGCTTCTCCGCGACCACCCAAGTCTGGAACATGTAGTGCTGCCCAACTGGGGCGCCCAGCTTTCCCCCTACCTTCAGCTGCTCGACAAGGGGCTTCGGCAGCTCGGGGGCGCAGGCGGTCACGAGGATGCGGTCCCAGGGGGCCCCCTTCTTATATCCGCATGTTCCATCTCCCACCGTCACCTTAACCCACCCATAGCCGGTTCTCTTGAGGTTTTCCTCCGCAAATTCTGCTAGCTCTGCTATCCGCTCGATGGTAACGATTTCCCCCTCCTTCCCGACCACTTCAGCGATGAGGGCAGCGTTGTACCCCGACCCAGCTCCGATCTCGAGCACCCGCTGCATGGGCGCTAGGTCAAGTGATTCCATCATTATCGCAATCATGCTGGGGGCGGATATCGTCTGGCCGTGGCCGATGGGAAGGGGCTGGTCGGCGTAGGAGTAGTCACGCACGTTGGGCGGGACGAATTCGTGTCGCGGGACTTTTTTGAAGGCCTTCACGATTTCCGGTTTGGTCAGGTAGCCCCAGCGGGACAAACGCTCAACCAGCTCTTCTCGCTCGCGCTCGAACATCCTAACCAAAATAATATTCACTATCTTTGACTTAAGGAATTGGGCGAGGGCAGATGAGTTGGGTAGTCGTGGCGAGGGGCCATCCAGGGGTCACGGCAAGGCACCGAACGACATTTATGGTCACGAAGGACCGAGAGGTGAGCCCAAGAGGGGATTGCATAATCGCCGTTGGTGCCGACAAGGCGGTTTCCGATTTGCCCCCTGAGTTGAAGCGCGCGATAAAAGCAGGACGCGAACTCTCCATCACCTTAAAGGTTGGAAAAACGGTGGAGAAAATCCAAGCTCGGGGGCATCCATCGCTTGCATTGGACCACCCCACAGACATCGTCGTAAGGAAAAGCAAGTTCACCTGCGGCCGCACTCTGGCAATTAGAGCCGACAAGGCCGCCGCGGATTTGCAGCGAAAATTCGTAACCGCCCTGCGAAATCCGGCAACTAAACTTGAGATGAGGGTAGAGATCGGCGCTTAACGTAGTTCATCGGGGAGCATTTGAGGTATATTTTTCACGATTGGGTATCTCCGACCACACCCGACACAGACCAGTTCCTTACCCTTCAGCTTCACGGCCCGCTTACAGACCGGGCAGGCGAGTATCTCAAGGAGCTCTCGGCTGATGGCGGGTTTCGTCATGGACTCGTTTAATCCTCTTGCTGGTAAATTTAAAATCATCGCTGGTTGGGCGAGCTAGCGCACTAGAAGAACGACGTACGCGACAACGCACAGCGTTGCCTCTAGAGTGAATATCCTCCTGTCAGTCACATAAATCCAGAAATCGTACGTGAAAATTCTCGGCCCATAAAACTTCTTGCTAATCGGGTACAACAGCATCCTACCCTTTTCGTCTAGGGCGTCTATAAGGACATGAGTGAACCCACCGATCATGAACGAGAGGGCGATAGCGAGGTTGAATCCGAAGTAAAATGGCACGAAGAGAATCGCAAAGAAAAATAAAGTGTGAAGAATAGTGGCGGCGTGTGTTTCAGCGGTCGACTCTTTCGGCGGTTTTTTTCTAAGCAGAGTCGGAAGGACATCGAGGCTCGAGATGTTGGCGCCCACGAGAAGCGCGAGCAGGTGAAAGTCTGGGAAAATTCCATAAAGTATCAGCGGCACGGTGATATGGGCGAGTATCATTTTCTCATCTCTTGGTAGATTCTTGCCAAGGTTATCGCCAGGTACGGGATAAAGGGCCCGATCAATACTAGAATACCTAACCTAAGCCTCCAGACCAGTAGCACAAGGAGGACGATCCCCATCGCTATCCACGCCGTGATATAGCCGAGGTTCTTTCCGCCCCATTTTTTCAAGTCGACTCTTAATGACATCAAGACGAAATGTTAGGTGCTCGTTTAAACCATTGATGGTAGAGGGCGGAAAGGTCTTTTTTGTAGGGGGCCTACGTACGGATGGGAACCTTTCATGGCCAAGCGCGAGGTGAGGGTGAATTTACGGAGGGCCCTTGTCTCGGTAGTCATTGTAGTTGTTATCGCAGCTCTTGCATTCCTGCTGCTCGCTCGCGCGAACCTCTCTAAGATGCTGAACGCGCTTCGTGGCGCAAACTACCTGTTCGTTGGTTTGGCGGTTGGCGTGTACGTTTTCAGCATAGCACTGTGGGCAACACGCTGGAGGATCGCCCTCTCTGCCATGGGCCATAACGTAGACCTGTGTCCCCTGTTTTTGGCGGTTTGGGGCAGCGTGTTCGTAAACAACGTCACACCCTTTACATACAGCGGTGGAGACCCACTTGCACGCACGTATCTTTTGAAAAAAATAACCAAAACCCCATACTCATCCGGTTTCGCGGCCATCGTGGCAGAGTTCTTGCTGGACTTGCCGGTCTTTCTTTCGTTCATCGCGTTCGGGCTGATGTTCTCCCTCGGGCGGATCCCGGCGTTGCCAGCACTTTTCTTGCTTGCGCTCTGGCTCGCTGTTTTAATCGTGTTGGTACCACTTCTCCCGCGCCTTCTTCGTGCGAGGGCTGCGGCCGGTAAAATCAGCAGCGTTGTTTGGCGAGCAGCAAGGTTGTTGCAAGTGCGGACGACTAAGGCAAAGATATCGCGCAGCGTGGGGCTATTTTATTGGGGTACATACCGGGTTGTCTGTAAGAGAAGACGCGCTTTGAGCATGGTGCTGATTGCTGCCATACTTTGGAGCTTCCTCATGCTGCGATTTTACCTGATATTTCAAGCTCTCGGATACCCCCCGCCTATGCCGATGCTGATGCTTGTAGCCACACTACCCACCATAGTTGGGTTGATACCGCTGTTGCCAGGTGGGCTCGGCACGGTCGATGTAGCATACCTTTCAATCTTCACCGTTTTCGGCGTCCCCCTGAGCTTGGCCCTCAGCGCGGTCCTGATCGAGCGAGCGATAACCTACGTGTTGGGCACTCTTATTGGTGCCGGCGCGCTTTCTTACCTGGGCATTCAGCTATGGACGAAAAAAAAGTGATTCGATATCTCTAGCTCACTCCTTTTTGATTTCCCGAAGGTAGCCACGCTTTTTGACCTGCCCAGTCGAGAACAGACTGATGTAGCCCCGAATAAATTCCCATATCGTTCTCAGATGGCCTTTTTGTTTGGATCGCCGCATCGACGTCACCGCGTATAACTTGGGCTCGAATTTTACCTTACCAAATTTTTTCATCCGCATCGAAAGGTCGGCATCGTCTATCATGTCAAGATCCTCCCTAAACCCCCTAGCTTGGAAAAATGCGGACCTCAGGAAAGCGCAGTTAGCCCCAGTAAAATGGTGCGAACCCAGCGCCGAGGAAATCCTCCTGACCAAGTCGGCGCAGATAAAATAAACGATTTTGTCAAGGAGCCCCCCGCCCTCAGGGGATACTGGACCGCCCACCCCGACGACTCCTCCCTCAAGGGCGGCACTTACCGTTTCGACCCAGTTTTCTGGAACCACGGTATCGCCATCTACGAATGCGACTATCTCGGAATCGACCGCTCTCACGGCGAGGTTCCTAGCGGCCCCAGCCCCCTTGCCCTCGTCATAGAGTATCCTGTCGGCGTATTTTTTCGCGATTTCCACGGTGTTGTCCTTGCTGTGGCCGTCGATGACAACTATCTCGTAGTCTTTGAACGTTTGATTTTTCAGGGCCTTGAGGCACCTCTCTATGGTCTTTCCCTCATTGTAGGTTGGCACGATTACGGAGATTCTCATCGGAAATGATTATCAAGTCTGTGATTATAGAAGTTACCGTGATTAGCGTTATCATACCCACGCTGAACGAGGGCAAGTATCTGGACAGGACCCTGCTGGCAATCAAGGGGCAGAGATATGGCGGGGAAGTTGAGATAATCGTCTCCGACAGCAGCTCTGAGGACGACACCCAAGAGATAGCTAGAAGGTATGGGGCGAAGGTCATAGCGTCAGAAAGGCGCGGGCCAGCGGCCGGGAGGAACCGCGGGGCGCAGGCAGCGAAAGGCGATATTTTAGTTTTCATAGACGCGGACACTACTCCATCGGAAAACCTGTTCGCGCGTATAAATGACGTGTTGGAACGGTG